>CAJQMI010000080.1 GCA_905479395.1 uncultured Flavobacteriales bacterium | reverse complement strand
AACGCAATCAACGCGATGAGGTCACTCCAATCATCGCTCTCATTCTGTTTTAATTCGTAGGCGTTTTCATAGGCGGATTGGTCGGAACCCAGGTAGACGAGGCTGGCTTCACCATCGCCACCGCCAAAATTAGAGCCCGCCTTGAAAAGATGCCCGCCGTCATCGCCGATGCTTCGATCGAGGAACTGGTCATCAATTTGCTCTGAAACGGTATAAAATCCCCATGGCGCACCGTTGAAAGTTACTTCTGCAAAAGTGGCGCGCGGTGCTAGTATGCCGGCCGCTTCACAGACGTCGTAGAAGATCTTTTCCCGCACAAAAGTGGGGTCTTTGAACCCGTTGTTGAAGTTGAGCTTTTTGAGGAGATCATACGATTGACCGCCAATGAATCGGTTGAAGTCGACTTTGAATGGCTTTTTGTCACCGGGATGCATCATGCTCGAATTCCCTTTGAGTCGAATGCCGACTGAATCGAGTGCGGTGGTGCCATCCAAGGTGGTGATGCTGATTGCCGCCGGGATGTAATTCTGATCTCCATCGTACTCGTCATTGAGCAACGACCAATAATCGGAATCGTAGAATGACACATCAACAGCGAGGACTTGGTCGGTCCCAAAAACATTGTTGCCTTCGGTTTGTGCAAAGGCAGTGGAAAGAGGCGCGAGGACCAAAAACGCGAGTGATGTGAAACGTCTCATAGTGTTAATTGACGTAAAGAAAGGTCAGAGGTTTAATGCAATAGCAAAAGCCCCCAGCTGTTCGCCAAGGGCTTTTGAAAAAGCATTGTGACGCTTACGGCTATTTCACGATCTGTAGCCGCGAAGTTCCCGCCGTCTCGGAGGTTATGATTTGCACGATGTAGTGACCAACAGGAAGGTTCAAATTGTGTTGTTGATTTCGAGTCACTTGCGACAAAGTGGACACAGTCTTTCCGGTCATGTCGACAACGGAAATATCAGCAACGTTATCATTACCTGACCACGAGAATGTTACTGCGCCTTGCGCAGGGTTGGGATAAACATCCGCAATGAATGCTCCATCATGCTCCGAAAGCCCACTCATGTTCCCAAGGTTGGCACGAAGGCAAAAGGCGCCTTCAGCAGACCAATCATAGAAGCCATTGTCCCAATGGAAACCATCATAACGCAAGAAGTATTCAGTACCCTCCTCCGAATCAAAGCCTATTTCAGCCCACCACCAGCCCTGATCGGGATCGATGTCTTCTGAACACGCAACAGGGACGAGCTCACCGCAATCTCCCTTGTATAGTGCCATTTGGCTGTCCCAACCGAAGTAGTAGACAAAGGTTTCGTCTTCGGGAGCGCATTGTGAATGGGTCACGGTGTATGGGTTGCCGTCACCGACGAATGAAAACCACACCGAGCCATCGTCAATCCCATCATTCCAACATTCTGTTCCCAGCATATCGGCATCGGGGTTCATCCCGATTCCGCTTCCCCCTTGAGAGTCATCGAATGGTCCGATGTATCCTGCGCCACCACCAAAGGTGTCTTCAAACAAAGCGTCAATGTTTCGAGAAGAAGAACAAACGGTGTGATCAGTCATGGGTTCTACATTGATCGCTCCCAGGCAGAAAGATCCGACTGAGACACCTTGAAATGCATCCTCGTCATAATGGTTGTAGCCATCAACCATGAGCCAATAGTCGACTCCTTCTTCGGCTTTGAAGTTGATGAAGGAATACCACCAACCCCATTCACTCGCCCACATGTAGGCCATATCATCGTTGGCTTGAACCAAAGTAAGGTCGTCACATGCACCGCTGTAGAGAGCCATTTGGGTGTCGTTCGCATACATGGCTGCTCCTGCGCACCAATTGCCGGTGATCATTTGGTATACACCACCATCACCAGTAAATCGGAACCAAACGGATTGGTCAATGGAGGGCTCTGCCGCTCCGGCTTCACCATCAAACCAAAGGTCAACAAGTTCTGCCGCGAGTTCTGGTTCGCCGGTGGCATCGATATTCGAGAATGTCCCGAGCTCGGCACCAACTCCGATTTCGCCGGTGAGCAGGTCAGAGATGTCTATGGCATCGGCACAGAGGTCGTTTGCAGGTTGAGCAAATGCAGTACTTGCAAGCAGTGCCATGCAACAAAAAAGAGGGTATTTTTTATTCATAAAAAGAGCGATTAGTCGAAATGAAGTATTCTCGGTGCGTGGGGCAGTGATCAAATCAATTCACTCTCGGTGACTCGAAAAGCATCATAATCACTTTTTCCAAAGGCTAAAATTGCGATGAAAACGATGTTTAAAAGAATCAACCCCACTCCAAATTCGGTTGATCGGCCGAAGACTTTCGCAAGTCGAATGGAGTCAATCACACTTAAAAATAGCACCCCCAATGCTCCCAAGAAAGGTATTGCACCGAGGAAGTAAAGCAAAATCCACCACTTGGGTCGCCGAATGATTTGGGTGTACAAGTAGAGATTGTAGAATGGGATCAATACGGCCCACCCGGGTTGTCCAGCTTTGGAAAACAAACGCCATCCTGCAGCAATGAAGATCAGAGCGACGCCGAATAAAATGAAGAGATAGGTAGTAAGGATGCCGATCCAGAAGCCAGGCTCAAAAGGGAAGTCATACATAGGTGAGGGTTATCGTTCGCAATGTCGGGGATTCAAACAAATGAAATGATGAATATGCTTTTTATTTTAATGGGAGAATGTTCATGAGATGCTGTTAAATGGACCCGAGGCCCTTGTTATTACATTTAATTAAACCCTTATTTCATGAAATATTTTTACACAGGAGCTCTTGTTGTTTTTGGATTTGCTTTTAATGGGTCGGCCTTGGGCCAGGCGCCAGAAAACGATTTGTGCATGGATGCCATTGACATCAATGAGATTTTCAGCACCGAAGTCGGAGAACAGTTAAACGTTGGGCCTTTTTCAAATGTGGAAGCCACAGGCGAATCAGAGTTGGCCGCAGGGTTAGTAGATGACTGGTTTGACCCTTTGGAAGGGGAGGCATTGCCAAGTGTGGATCAATCGGTTTGGTTTCGATTTACAGGAAACGGCGAAACCTACCAGATCACTACATACAACGGCCCCGGTGCTGCAATGTATGCAAACGACACGCAGGCAGCTCTTTATTCAGGATCATGTGATGATTTGACACTGGTCACGGCCAATGATGATTTGAATGGCTTTTGGAGCGCTAATTTCGGGTGGTATTATTCCGTTTTGAATTTCACGGCAGAGGCTGGGGTGAACTATTGGCTCATGGTTGATGGCTTTAACTGGGAGGATGACGATACTTTCCAGGGAATGTCAGAGGGAACATTTAGCCTCAGGGCCGTGAACGCTGAGCCGCTGATTGATCGCGGTGTTTGTTCTGCCGCGCGCCCCATTGATGAGGTATTCAATAGCTCAACGACTGCAGCCCAGTTCGTCGGCCCTTTTGACGACACGGAACTTGTCACAGGTCTTGGCGTTGATTACGAAGCGGACATGACGGGCGCAGAGTGTTGGGAGGAAGGCACTGATGATGGGTCTGTTTGGTTTTCATTCACGGGAGATGGGAACTCATATTATTTGGGAATGTTCCAGTGCCAATTGAGCAATGCAACGTTTGTTTACTACTTCGGATTCGACAATCAACTGGCACTCTACAAAGGCACATGTGACGGGTTGGTTCCTGTGGGATGCAGTGAAGACATCAATCAGGCTGATGGCCAGTACTGGGCTGAAATTGGCTTTGACAGTGAAGAAGGTGTCGAGTATTTCTTGCGTCATGATGGTTACCACTACAGCAACCAATTGAACGAATGGTCAGCGGAAGGAACGTTTTGCTTGACGAGCACACTCAGCAATACCACCATTGGAATTTCAGAGGTTGACGCTCCTGTTTTCTCGGTCTTCCCGAATCCAACAGCAGAAGGTGTGACGATTACATGGACAGGCGACGACAACCTTGCTGATGTGACGGCATTTGATCTTGCCGGAAAGGAAGTTGCATTTTACTCGAATGTACAGCGCGGTCAAAACCAAGACTTGGGATTGCCTTCAGGCATCTATAGTTTGCGTGTTACAACAGAAACGACTTCAGGCATCATTCGCTTGCAGGTCGAGAAGTAATCATCAAGAGTCTTTGATAAAAGCCCTGATGCCAAAAAGCGTTGGGGCTTTTTTATTACCTTGAGAAGGCATGCAACGAACGGGGATGAAGCAGTGTTTCAGACACAGAATAGAAAGGATGATAATGCCCACGCCAACATTTTATCGATTGAAAAAAACAGCCATTCTTTTTGCGTTATTGCTCAGTGGAGCCCCGTTTGGAGGGATTGGACTTGGCCTGAATGCAGCAGATGAATTGCCACCTGAATTGGACAGTTTATTGCAGGTGTGGTCAGATGACCTGCGCCCGATTGAGGACAGGTTTTCGACATTCGATCGCATGTACAGTCAATTCTTTGAACAGTATCCTGCTGCGATGTTGCGTGAATTGGAGGAACTCCGCCTCAAGGCTGAGGAATTCGATCGTCCTTTCATCTTGTACGAGGCGTTCATTCGAAAAGGAGGTTTGTTGGCGTACCAAGGGAAAAACACAGAGGCGTTAAGGGCGTATGACGAAGCAGAGCGGGTAGCCGAATCTTTGGGCGACGAACTTCGTTTGGGCACAGTCGCCTCGAATCGTGGCAATTCTTACGCCATGAGTGGTCAATATTTAAAAGCCACTGAGCAATTCACATTGGCCCTGGATCACTTCCGGTTGGTTGATTCCTCCGAGGTCCCTAGGATGTCTGAGGTCACGAGATCGCAACAAAACGTGCGCATGGCGCTGGGAAATGTATTCGTTTACATCGACGATTATGATTTGGGTAAATCTTATTACGACGCTGTATGGGCGGAATTGGACGCCAAAAACGATGAACGTTTTCGGGGATTATTGGCTATGAACAGAGCTTGGTGCGAGCACAAACTTGGAAATCTAGAACGATCTGCTGAGCTGTACGACTTATCGCTGGAGTTATTCGAAGAAGTAAATTCAGGCTTTTACCTCGCTGCGGCTTATGCAAATCTTGCTCACCTTCAAATGGATTTGGAGAAGTACAGCGAGGCTGAGAAGTCAGCTCGCCAGGGACTTTTATTGCATCGAAAACTTGGTTCAACAAAGGATGCAATCGAATGCCAGCTGCTTCTTGCAACAGTTGAAAGCAAAACGGATGCTAAAAGTGCGCTGCGAATGGCGGAGTCCATGCAAGACGAGTTGCTCCTTGTGGCAGACAACAAAATGAAAAGTGACTTCTACGAACTCCTTTATCAAACGAATAGGCAGCTTGGAAATTTGGAGGCGGCGTTGGAAATGCATGAGATATACCAGGTCTTTTCTGACAGCGTGCAGGTTCTGAAGAATCGCAACCTTGTGCTGCGAAAGGCTTACGAGAGGGAGGTGGAATACAAGTTGCAGACCGTTGAAATGAAAGGGCGGCAGGAACGAAGTGAACTTCGCATTCAGCAACTGCAAACGGTGCTATGGATGATTCTAGGATTTATTGTGGTGGTCTCATTCCTGGTCGCCGTCTACTTGCATGAGCGAAAAAAGAATCTCGTGCGAAGGGAAGAATTGCTGGCTCAGATTGAGGGATTGCGTGCATCCCAGAGGCAGCAATTATTGGTCAACGAACAATCCTTTGAATTTGATCGCTCACAACTGGAATCATCGATTGGGCGCGCATTGAATGACACCGACTGGAAGGTGCTCAGCATTTTGCTCAATGACCCTTCAATCACCAACGCACAAATCGCAGAAAAAGCCTTCAAGAGTGTGGACGGAATCGGCTCATCACTTCGCCGGATGTACGGTTACTTTGAAGTGAAGGAGACGAAGTACAAGAAAATCGCACTCTTGCACACCGCGATGCGGTTATCTGAAAACAAGGATCATTCAAAAACCTGAGGCATTGATGATCGTCGGTATGCGGCATCACGGGTGAAGCGCTGAGCTAGGGTGAGAGTACTTTTTAGTTCTCCGATCCCTCGAGCGCTCCAATTCAATTCGATTGATAAATCAATGTAACGCGAGCGTTGATTCCATCTGCCGGCAATATTCCAGGGCCAGGATACGCCAAAGCACGTCGCGTGAAGTAATTGTTGTTTGTGACATTGTTGATTTTGAATCCGAATGTCCAATTGTCTTTGATCTGGCGCCCAACAGAAAGGTCACAAACGGCATATGCTGGGATGAGCCCGTGCAACGCGGAAGATGTGTACACGGAGTTGGTAGCTTCTGTGAATTGCTCGCCAGTGTATTGAGCAAAGAGTTGAAATTTCCATTGATGATGCTGGTGTAAAATGCTTCCACGGCAAATGACTGTGGGCATAAACTCAACGCGATTCCCGGTGATTTCCTGATTTGCACCTTTCCGGTAAACACCGTAAAGCCAAGAAAAAGAACCCGTAACAACCGTTGAATGATGGTTGGTTTTTTGAAGGAGGTGCTGCCCAGAAGCTTCGACGCCATAGGTGACAGCATCTGCGATATTCGTCCTAAGTAAAATCGGTTTTTCGATGATGGTTGGATCGGGAACTGTCGTCGCGAGTAGTCCAATCTTATTGGTGTAAAGGAGCGAGAAGACACTCAAGTCCACAAAAGAACGTATTTTTTTGACCCGGCAACCGAAATCAAAATTTGCCCCTCTCTCGTCTGTTAGCGATGGATCAATCTGAATGCCGAGGTTGTTGATCTGAATGTCACTGTAATTGACTGCGCGATAGTTGCGCACAGCATTGCCATAAAATTCCAAATCATCATGTTTGAAGGAAAAACCCAAACCGGGAAGGAGAAAATTCCGAGCACTGCTTTTTACACTTGAAAAAACCGTGTCCTCGATGAGGTTTCCCGCACCATCTTGGACCGCAGAATAATAGGTGCCATTCGCTTGAGTCAGAATGCTCTCATAGCGCAGTCCTGGTGTGATCGATAACTTGGAGCTGAGAGCGATGATGCCTTGAGCAAATGCAGAGCGCTGGTCGTTTGGCAACTCAAAATCAGAACCATCATCGAGCCCCGGTGTGAGTGAGAATTCGAAGTCCGGGCCTTCTCCAGAAGATCCTATTCCTTGTCTTGCTCGGTTGTTGCCACGGTAATGCTGAATGCCAAAAACAAGAGCGTGAATCCGATCCTTTTCGGAGATGATCCATCGCTTGGTGCCACGGGCGTCGAAACCGAGTGAAGTGAAATCACCCCATATTAAATTTCTCTCAAGCCCGTAGTCAACACGGTTGGGGGTGCCCAAGAAACCGAGGGAACGACGCGAGGCATTCAACGCATAACTTGAAACATTGAATTCGATGGCGTTCTTCCGAGGTAAGTAAGAAAGATCCAAGCTGGCAATGTTCCATGTGACATCGAACCAGTTTCGGTCACGATAGCTTTCACGAGGCTGACTGGCTTGCTGCTGATCTGTGAGGCCTCCAGGCTGCTGCTCCGTTCGTTTCATGGCAGTCAATCGTTCTTCAAACTTCCAACGTCCGCCTTTCGACCCTTCCTTTCGTTGCTTTCCGTTGACCGTTACGACAGTGCTTTCAAAATTGGTGTTATCACGCCAACTCTCACCGGACTTATGGTCAGCAGCAACCAACCACGCCGTGGATTTATTTCCTCCTGAGGCTTCGAGAAAATAATTTTGATTGTTTTGGATCTTCCCATTTTGAGGAGCGTAAAATATGGATGAGATTACCCCTCTTGCTTTTAAAGGCGTCTCCCAATCACCGCTTCTGAGCCTAAAATTCATCATCCCACCTAGCTGCGAACCATACTGCAGTGCAGTTGCACCCGTGGTGAGCCGAATGTCTTTGACCATGTTGAGGGGTGGCGTGTAATACGCTTCCGGGTAGCCCAACGGATCTGCTGCGATGGGATGATTTTCCTGCCGAATGCTGATGTGCGCGGATCGGTTCGGGCTCAGGCCCCGTACGCCAACCCCAAGTTGCAAGCCAGCAGCATCGCTCTCCCAGATGTTGGCGCTTGGGATGCCAATGAAGATATTGCGAGCTTGTGTTTCACCGCCCAATCCGAGGCTTTTTTCGGGTTGCAAAACAGCGCTTTTAATTCCCCGGTAAAGGCCTCCGGCTTGCAGGGAGTTCATAGCCCCAATAGACAATTCGGCGTCTTCCGCCACTCTGGCTTCTTTCAGTGGAATTAGGATGGGATGGAGCAAGAACCGAATGCTTGTGCCTGGTTCTTCTTGGTTGATATAAATTGTATCATTCTGGAACCCATTAGCAGTGGCGATGAGGACATACTGTTCGCATGCAAAGAGTAGATCTGAGAAAAGAAAATCGCCTTTGCCTGTGCACGTGACATCTTGGACCGTTGCGGCATCGTTCGAGCATGCGCAGAGCACTGTTGAACCAACAATGGCCTTGCCGACTTGATCACTGACAGTCCCACGGATGTTCTTTGACTCAGATTGAGCCAAATTAGCATTCGCAAAAAGAATGAGGCTGGCCAAGCAGCAGATAAGATGCTTAGCGATGCGCATTCTCGAGCGAGTCTTTGAGTTGCCAGAATTGTTTGGGTCGAATGACTGAATCGAGGGGCAGCACATAATTTCTTTTGGACCAATCATTTTCGAGGGACGTCAAGTCAACAAACGGATCAATCATAAGTTGAGATCTCCGACCGTTTAAGGTCGCCCATACTTCGGCTCGAACCTTCACATCTTCGTTATTTTCATCCTTCCAATGCTTGCGAATGAGGTGCGCGGTTTGCACGACGAGGTCGGGCTTAGCCCCAACCATTTTGAGCTGGTTTGGAGTGAGGAATTTTTCAATGGGAAAGACTTGACGCTCTCCCGCGCTATTCTCCACGAAGTAGGTCGTGTATCCGGACTTTTCCATGAGCATGACTCTCCACCCAAACCGGTAGCCAAATTCATGCCAGTACAAACTGCCTCCATGCGCCAAATGCCGCCAGGGAAATAGCATTTGAAAGAGGAGAAAAACAACGAGCACGGTTTTCATCCCCAAGCCCCAATCAGGAGGAGTGGAAGTGGATTTATCGGCATCTGGCAGGTGAACGGAAGGCCAAGGCCAAAGGCGCCAAAACTTATGGTGCCAATCATCACGGAAGAACACGGTCGTGCACGCAATCATGACCCAGGGAAAAACACCGATTGGAAACAAGAGCCATGTCAAAACATGAAAGGCGACCAATACGGGATAAAAAAATGGCCTCCATCGATTGGAGAGAAGTGCAAACGGAGCCAACAGATCAAAAGCGGCTCCCATCCAACTAAAAACGTACGCAGTTTGCTTGAGTTGAAAAAGTGGGCCGACGAGGGGCAACGAACTGTGTTGCGGCAGCCAAAGACAAAGTGGCTGAGCATGGAGCATCCAATCAGCATTCAGTTTTGCAAGCCCAGCGTAGAAATAAACGATTGAAATGATCAGCTTGAAGGACCAAAGAAACAGCTTGGGCACCTTGTGATGTGAGCTCTTTGCTGGAATGAGAACAAATAGAAAGGCGATGACCGATATGAAGTAGTAATGGTTGAGGTAATTGCTTTTGTCGAGGACTTCGATGTAGGTGAAGCAAAAAAGAAAAAGCAGCGCTCCTAAACGCTGCATTTTATCTGAAAGGAGTAAAATTCCTCCTGCAATCATACCGGTGAATAGCCCAATGGTTGCCTGGATATTCGGCCTTGGCAACCATTCGAAACCGTCAAAAGGGAACAGCCAAATGGGGGCGATGATTTGGGTTTCAATCCACCCCTTACCGATAAATCTAATGCTGCTAAATAAAATAAGCGCAGCGAAAAATCGCCGAAGCGTTATGAGCAAAACAACAGAGACCATCGATCAGTCATTGTCATTATCCTGGTAGGTAATGAGGACGCCTAGCGATGACATCATATCAACTTTCCACAAAACGACAAGGGACTGAAGCTCTGCAAAAACATCATAAGTGGCGGATTGATTTTCCACGACATATTGCCCAAGAGGATCTTGCATGGATAACACCGCGGCTTTTGCAGTGGACAATTGACCAGAGATTTCGTTGTGTAAACCTATCCCGTATTCAAAGTCACCCAATGACTTGAGGTAATCGTCGATCCCAATTTGTTGGCTATCTCCCTGCATCCGATCACCAAAGTACAGATTTTCGCAGCCAATCAAGGCTTCATGCATCAATTCAACGCTCCAGGTTTCAGAAAATGGCGCTTCCACAAGGTGCGGTTGCGGCGTTTCGCTGAAGGTCATAATCCCGTTTGGAAGCCCGAGCTTTTGTTTCCGAATGCCTTGCTCATAGACTTCATTGAAGGCATTTAGAAGCATGCCAATTGAACTGCCTTCCTCTGTCCCGGTGCTGCTCACGAAACGTGCCTTGAAATCATGTTCCCATGCATAAAGCACTGCGGAGGATTCTTCCGCGAGGAAATCAATCAATCGTTGGAAATGGGCAAATCTTGCCGGTTCTGAATTCATCAAATCCGCTATTTCCCCGGCAGACGCATGATTGAGCAAATAGTCCATGGCAGGCAATCCAATGCTATTCAAGGTGGCGGGCAATCCGGGGGTCCAGTTTTCGTTGCTAATCTCCGCGACGATTTCACTGGTGTCTGTCGGGTAGGTGTTGGTTGTTAGATACAAGACACGGTCTGCCGCAGGGCCAAAATCAAACAACGCAGCATGTTGCCAGCTGAGATATGTCAGGCGAAGAAACCCCCTCAAGGACACAATGTCTTGTTCATCGATCTGACCAGCAGTGCATTGTTCTGATGCATTTCGAAGTGCTTGACACTGTGACGAATAATCTGAATACGCAGGCAGAATCACAGACTGGACCGTGTTTTCAAGAAAAGGCCCACGATCAAACGTGACCTCCCGAGCGTCCGAATCGGGATTGCATCCGGCAGCGACAAGGACCAGACAAAGGGTAGAGATGAAAAAACCAACAGGAAGCATTGCGCTGCCCGTTGGCCTCTTTTCAGAGTTTAAAAACGTCATTGAGGGTCAGTTCTGGATTACAAATTTGAGGCGAATTCAGTCAAGCCTGTCAATGCGGCCAAGTCATCTCTGACTTGCGTGATTTGAGCTGTTGTGACCGTGTAATAATCTTCTCCGAGTGTTCCCAACAAAGTGTTGACAGCATCGGTGTTTACCGATGTGTTTGCCCCGAATTGCAGCGCCATGATGAACGCTTTTGCTTCAGACAATTCGTGGTTGCGGAGTGCGTCATCTGCGTAATTTCCGAGGGCATCGTTCAAATAATGAATGGCTGTTCCAGCAGCACACCGCTCCAATTCTCGATTGATGATTTCTATTTGCGCATCACGTTCTGCGAGTCGGTTTTGCGAAATAGCGGCTCGTCCTGTCCGGAAAGCGGCGGAAAGTCGGGATGCTGAATTCAATAGGTCTTCACGTCCATCTGCATACTTCCCCCAAAAGCGATTCGCTCCGTTGGTTGGGTAATCTGTTGCATCTGTGAAGTAGCCATAAGCCTCATCCCAGTGGTGTTCCATTTCAGTGTAGAACTTATCGTCAGCCGCATCTACTGCCGTGCTGTTGTCAACGTCCATTTTTCCTGAAGCGAGGTAGACACTGCTGATGTTGTAGTAAAAACAGGCACCCATCAATCCTTTCTCGATGAGTTGTGTCCATTCTTGACCTTGGGCGCTTTGAAGGTATTGGCTGCTGCTTGTTGATGAACCGACGACACCTGAGACACCCGCCGCTCCACTTGTTTCACCTTCGACTGTTTGGGCGCTTGCATCTGCAATTCCAGTCATAAAACCTTCAAAGGTTTCAGTCCAGTAGGTGTCACCGCCAGCAGTTTTGCTTCGAAGTTGCTTGCTTGATCCTGTCATCCCTAATTGTTGATCGTCGTTCCAAGTGTAGCCATCATTCCCGTACATGGCGAGAAGGGTTGTGGCATCTACGGATGTTCCTGGGGTATTTGACGATTTGAGATATGTTGTCATTTCTGAGAGCATGTTCAATCGCTGCCGCTGACCATCAAAATTGACGGTATTGTTGCCGTTAGCGTCTGTGAAGACATACTCTGCAGGAGTGATGACGTCGTAATCACAAGAGCCGTCATCGCTATCAGCACCACTGTCGTAGTTGGATGCCGCAGAGTCTGTGCAACCTTCTTGATTGCAGGAGGTGAGCGCGAACCCTGCAAGCAGGAGCGCAAAAAAGGAGTGTAGATTTGATGTTTTCATGAATCAGGGTAGTTAATATGAGGCCACAAAGATTGAGCGCATAGATGCTCTTATCCAATACCTTGAATCAGGTATTTAGAATGATTCTAAATAACAAAAATCAGCGAATCCAACTGTTTCTTGGGGTGCTTCAATTGCAGCTAAGCCCGAATTCTACCAAGAACATGAGAAGGTCCTGCGTTCCGGTAATGCCATCAAAGTTCAGACCTGATGGACAAGGGTTTTCAGTGAAATAACAGCTAAAGTCATCTTTTGTCGCCGCTTCATTGTAATTCAAGGCTTCAGGATAAACACATCCAGGAACCTCGCAGCTTGCTCCCCAGTATGGATTGGATGGGTCGTTTGGAAAAACGACGATTTCATTTGCCCCTGCTTCAGCCTCATTGGCACATGCCACATTCGTCTGCCATGGCCGTTCCATTGACGATCCCGGCGCAGCCGGAGCTTTGAGTAGAAGAGTTATTTGCGAAGCTAAAGAGTCCCGCGATAAGAGCGAGAATGGAGAGGACATTGTTCATGTTATTTGCTTGGTGCAAATATTTCTCGCGGATTTTTCAAAAGCTTCAAGACGTAAGTCAGGGCATTGGCATAAAGTTTGTCGTCTCATTCTGAGTGGCATGAGATGCATATTTCCGAGGCTATCTGTAAAAAGAGGAATCATCTGCAGCCTCTGGAAAATGAAATTTATTCGTTAGATGGTTGTTTCTGCATCAAAAAAGCCCCGCTTTTTTAGACTTGATTTTGAAAGTTGTCCCTCGCATTGCAGCAAGAAGCAGGCATGTCAGCCAAAACTCCCAAAGCTTGAACAGCTTTCGGTGTTCATTTCATCGATTGTGGTTTCGAAATTTTCGTCCAACAGGCTTCCTGATTTTTCGTGGCAAAATGGGCATTTCATAAAGTCACCATTTGTGTCAACATACACCATTCTATTCCCTGAGGCCATGCAGCCAACCCGTCGTTGGTAATAACCATGGTATACGATAATTGGAAAATCTCGATAGGATTCTTCTTGATTGTAAGACAAGAACACTTCCTCAAGCAAATTCAATTGGTCAGGTTTGAGCATGACATTTTTCATGGCATAATGACCCACAGGTTGAGGCTCTAAAAACTGAACGAATCCCACCCCTAAATCTCTTGCAAATCGCATGAATTCATCGAGATATTCACGCGTCGCATTGGCTTTCGTAATGCACGTTGAGATTGCGGTTACAAAGTCATTATCAATGCTAAACTTCACGGCGGTTAAGGCATCTCGATAGGAGCCTTCAGTCCGTCTAAACACATCGTGTTGATGGGGGTCATGATGATCAATGCTCACCACAACTCCCGTGAGACCTGCTGCTTTTAGATTTGCAGCATTCTCCTCTGTGAAATTAAATCCAGAAGTGATGATCCAAAAGGCTGAGCGATCGTTGTATTTCTGAACAGCATGAGTGATCTCCTGAACGCGCAGCATCGGTTCTCCCCCTGTAAAGGCAATGTTCGTCGTACCAATCGATTGAAGGTTTTCAATCATGGTATGAATGTTTGCTGAACTGATTTTTTCTTTTTGGTTCAGGTTGTCCCATTCGAAGCAATGTTCGCATTTCAGCGGGCATTTCTTCGTGATTGCCAAATAGGTCAAGGTCAGGCGATGACTTTTCTGGTGATGCGGCTCAAGGCGATGAAGTTCACTGCTTAGAAAGGCATCAAAGAGGGGTGATTCCCATGCGGGTATGTTGATTCGCCAAAAATGCCGTTGCCCAATGGAAACAACTTTGTACACGTTGTTGCCTCCTGCAATCGCGTTGCGTCTTTTCCGAATTGAATTCAAAATCCGCAGAACTCTTCCTGGAGTTCGATACAATCGCAAAATGACGATTGCGTTTTTTAAAAGACGTCGGCGATGCAGCTTTCGTTTTGGCGCTCCAAAGACCGTCGCTTGTTTTTTGGTAGCCCGAATTGAAGCATAATCAATGTCAACTGGTTGAATCGAAGCTTTAAGAGCCAATTCATCAGCTTCGGTTGTTTGAACATGTGACATGTACTCGAAAATTAGTCTTGAAAATCCGCAACTTGTGTAAACTGTGTTTTTGCGAAATGAGCAAATGTCCCTGTCGAGCGGAATTTTTTCAATTCGGCGATGTCAGGCTTTCCAGTGTAGTCACGGATGTATTCATAATATCCTCGGGTATGTAAGAATAAACTGGCCGTTTTTTCGCTTTGAAGCGCTGGGAGACCATCAAATGTCAAAATTGCTTCTGCACCGATGTAAGTCTGTTCCAAATAATTGCCGTCACGATTGGCAATCGAGGGCAAAACGTTTGCGTTATTTTCATCCACGGCGTCCCTCAATGGAAGCCGTTTGATTTCGAGTGATTCGTTGCTGGTAAAATCCATTGCGGCATAGTCCACTTCCCAAAAGTGATAACCGGCTTCAAGTCGAACAGTGATTTCATCTCCTGCCGCGCAAGATTTATCAATGGGCACAATGATGCTTCGGGCCGCAAGTGGTCCCACAGTATTAATGTGGTCAATTGTTTCCCAACCATTGGCTGTTCTCAGTTTTACAGCGAGCATGACTCCTTCGTTTTTGGACCATTGGATTTTCTGTTCGGAGGGAGTGCTATTTTGCTTCGAAGATATCCGATCGTATTCATCTCCCATTAAGGCTCCGAATCGTTCGAACATGTGGTCCAACCAAACGGTGTTTTTCAGATGCAGGACCAGCTTCATTTGATTCGTTGGAGCTGTGCAAATGAAACTTAAATCGATGCTGCTGAAGTCATCGTTTTCAGCGGA
>CAJQMI010000079.1 GCA_905479395.1 uncultured Flavobacteriales bacterium | reverse complement strand
CGAGCGACTCGGTTGGAAAGTGCACATCCCGCCATTTGAGTTCTGCACTGACAATGCCGCTATGGTTGCAATGGCAGGATTGAAATTGTTCGAAACAGGGCGGTCATTCCCGCTGGACATTGAGCCAATGCCACGCTTGAAATTCAACTAGGATTAGCTGGCTTTTTTCTGCTCTTGCTCGCGCCATGCTGGCTCTAACGTCCACAACGGAAGCTTTATACACGCGGTCACTCCCGATTTAAATGGGTGGTCTTTATCAGCTCCAGTGATTTGCAAAGTGCCTGGGTGATGGATCAAACTTAGCCGTTCACGCACGATTGCTGTGCCGCGCGAAGAATGCCTGCCTTTTCTTTTTGTTTGGGCTTCCACATCTAGTCCAATTCCATTGTCTTGGATTTTGATGACCAGGCTCTCATCGACCCAAGCAATCTTGATGGTTATTTCAGGTTTGTCCACGGTAACGCTGCTCAGTCCGTGCCAGATTGCGTTTTCAACCAATGGTTGCAGGATAAACAATGGGAAAGGAGTGGACTTGGGGTCGACTTCTGAGTGCACGACCCATTTCATTTGAACCTTCCTTTCAAGACGAATGTCTTCCAATTCGAGGTATTGATCAATCTGATCCATTTCTTGTTTCAAAGATCCAATGATCTGGTCCTGTGAAAGAAAGCCCGTGAGTAGCAGCTTTCTGAATTTGCTAAAAACAAGACTTGCCTTTTCACTTTCATTTCGCATCAAGAGATGTTGAATTCCAGTTAAAATGTTGAATAAGAAATGCGGATTCATTTGTGATTTCAGATTCAATCGTCTCGCATCCTTTACCTTCCGTTGCAGGGAGAGATTGCGTTGTGTTTGTGATACGCTCTGAAGCAATAATTGTTCTTGTATCAATGCGTTTTTCGCCAAATCGGGTGATTTCCCATGATGACGAAGAAGATGGGCATAGGCAATGGCACTTGCAACAATCATAGCTCCAATGAGTGAAGTCCCGTAAAGAGTTTGTAAGGCAGCAAGCATGGCTAGCTGAACGAACCAAGTGTCGACGATAAATGCTGTTAAGTAGAGTGCTATTGCAGCGATGGTGCACCTCAGTAGTATGCTCCTGAAACGCATCTGCAATTCAGGGTTTTCCCTCTCAATCAACTTCGTACTCTGCAATGCCTTGGTCATGAAAACCGCAAGTGCAACCCAAACAATAATCTCGCCCCAAGCGTCCAAATTCATTTCCATCAACATGGATGAAATTTCTGAAAATCTGGTTGAAAGAATGGTTGGGTTTTGTGAACGAGCGCGGCGAGTTTACGCTTGTTAATGAAATTCGTGTTTAAAAACTTACTTAACCCTCTTCTTCGCTCGTTACGAAGGCAGTTCTGAGCGCACTTTGCAGTTTCCTGCTGTATTCTTCTTTCAACCAATTCTTGTAATTCTCTGTGGTCTTTGCAATGCATTTTGAATACAGTCGAATCCGGTACGCAATATCACCTTCCAACTCTTTCGCAAGGGTCATGGCATCCCAAAAATCTTCACTCACGTACTGGATGATTTCGACGTGATGCTGAATGCTTTTTTCAATGGCTTCCTTGGGGCGTCCGCCATCGCGGGTGACTGCTACGTATGTTTCTGCCATATTGAAATCGGGATCAGGTCCACCCTGCAGTTTCTCCATCATTTCGTCCGAGTACTCAAAGACAAATTCGTCTTCGATTTCTTCATCGGTGTAGAGTCCTTCAATGAAGGAGTTTGGCGATTTGAAGATTTCGGTCCAATTGATATGAGCCTCCCAAAGCCCAAAGCGACGGGCATTGTTGCCCAAGTCAATCACGTTGAAGGCCTTTTTCTTCGGTAAAACCCGTGAACCACGACCAATCATTTGATGATAGAGCGTGAGGGACTTTGTTGCACGGTTCAGAATGATTGTCTGCACAGATGGAGAGTCAAACCCTGTTGTCAAAATGGACACTGAGCTTAATATGGCATCTTCCTTTTTTTCGAACCACGCTAAAATTTCTTCGCGCTCCTTTTCGCTGTGGGTGTTATCAAGGTGCATGCAATCGTAGCCCTCCTCTTCAAACATGGCCTGCACTTGCTTTGAAGTGTTTATTCCATTATTGAAAATAAGCGTTTTGGTTCCCTTGGCTTTTTCTTCATAGGCATAGAGAAGCTTCTCTTGCATCAAGTAGTTTCCGTAGAGGCGCTCAGAACTGCTGACTGTGTAGTCGCCATTGATCCCAATCTTTAGGGAACGCAAATTCACATCATAACTGTAGGTGGTTGCCTTTGAGAGGAATTGTTGTGAGACCAGTGAAGAAATGGATTCTCCAACAATGAGCTCATTGTAATTGTCCTTGAGCGGCAATTTGATGTTGGAACTTAACGGAGTAGCCGTCACGCCCAAAATAACCTGTTCTGAGAAGTAGCCGAAGAGTTTGCGGAAGCTATTGTAGTGAGCTTCGTCAATGATCACCAGCCCTAGGTTTTCAAAACCAATGCGTTCGTCACTGAGTCGGTTGTTCAGGGTTTCGACCATGGCGACAAAGCACCAATGGTCGTCTTCTTCCTCCAATTCTTTGACTTTGCTGTTGATGATCTTGTTGGGAATCCCAATGTCATTGAGCATCCGGCTGGTTTGTCCGCACAATTCAATTCGGTGAGTTAAAATCAAGACCCTTTTTCCTGTTTCTAGGATGAAGCGCTTCGCTAATTCAGAGAAGATGACCGTTTTCCCTCCACCCGTCGGCAATTGGAAAAGCAAGTTGTAACGGTTCGGAAACTTTTCCATCCGTCCCATCAAATTATTGATGGCGGCTTCTTGATAACCGTAAAGGTTCTTTCCCTTGTTGGCCTCTAATTGTTCGCGAAGTAATGGATCAGCTAAAGGCAATGGGAGGAAGTTTCGGCGCAGAAACGCTGGTTTTGCAAAAAGGAATGGACAAAAATACCCTTTCCAATGCTATCAAAAAAGCATTTTTTTATGCGCGTGCACGATGTTTTTCACAACGAGCATTGGAAACCACGGTGCAGCAGGCGAATTTTGTCATGTTAATTATGCTGTTTTTCTATGAAAGATAAATTGAACGTAAACTGGATCAATGCTTTAGCTTCGGTTGGTGTTGAATTTGATTGGCAACGATTGCAACAATTGTTGCAAGCCGAACGGTTGAGATTTTCGTGTTATCCGGCAGAAGGGAATGAGTTCAAAGCATTTGATCGTCTCAGCCCGAGAGATGTGAAAGTGGTCATTTGTGGCCAAGACCCGTACCATGGACCGGGCCAAGCTGATGGTCTTGCATTTTCAGTTGGACCAGGAGTTGATTGGCCACCTTCACTCAAAAATATTGTTCGAGAATTTGAGTCAGATTTGCAGTGCCAATGGCCCGTGGAATCGATGTGGAATGAGCAAGGAGCGCTGGCGCATTGGATTGATGAAGGTGTTTTACTCCTAAACGATGTTTTAACGGTTCGGGCTGGGGACGCAGCATCTCACCATGGCTTGGGTTGGCAAGAATTGACTTCTGGTATTTTTCGCGCTCTGTGCGCGTTGGAACAGCCGATGGTTTTCATTTTGTGGGGCAAGGAGGCCCAGAAAAAAGCATCGTTTGTGCATCGTGCCGAACATTTGGTGTTGGAGTCAGCTCACCCTAGTCCATTGGCTGCATACCGGGGGTTCTGGGGTTCCAAGCCGTTTAGTCGATCCAACGAATGGTTCAAGCAGCAGGGTTGTGCGCCTGTGAAGTGGTGACTAAATGACCGGATGGTTTAGAGCTGGAGTGTTCGAATGATTCGGTCATCGCCTGCTGCGAGCATCCATCGATTCTTTGTTCCTCCGATGCAAAGAGCGTTCACAGATCGTTTTGCCCCTCCATTGGGTCGGTCCCATTTGTTGAGCATCGTTAAATCTTGTTCGTCCCACGATTTTACCGTCTTGTCTCGGCTTGCAGTGTAAATTTTTCCTTGGTCGTAGACCATGCGATAAATCGCTGCTTCGTGCGCCGGAATTGCGAGAAGTGCCTCGCCAAATTTGGACCAAGCTCGAAGGTGCCCATCGCGTCCACCCGTCAGCCATACTTCTTTCTGGGGCAAGAAGACAGCTGAGTAAAGTCCACCTTCGTGACCTGCAATTGGCACTGATTTATTGAGGTCGTGACGATGTGAAAGTTCAGGAACAATGATGCCATTTCCAGCGGAACTGCCAATCAGAATGCCGTGCAGAGAAGGGGCAATGACGCGAATTTTCGTAGCTCCTTTCCAATCCCATTCACCCTGCAGCGTAAGGGCATTCCATCGTGTGATTCTTCCATCACCTCCGCCACAAAAAAAATGATTTTCGCCTATTGGTGTAAGGGAAAATATGCCCTGACTGTGCGCTGCCACTTTCCTCGGCTGCCCTGTTTCGTCCAACAACATCAATTCGCCATCTTCTGTCCCCGCAATTGGGCCTGTTTTCAAGGCTTCAACAGCGTAGAAGGCACGTTCTGATTGGAAGCAGGCCCTGCCGTGCTCAGAACCTGATTCAGCCCATGCAGCCACCACTCCATCTCCTCCTGCGGTGAGCCATTCTCGGCGGTAATTATCCCAGCAAGCATCATAAATCGCACCATTGTGCCCTGAAAGCTGCCTTTGAATTGCGTTCGTTTCCATCAATTCCCGAATTTAGCGCCAACAAACAAACCAAACAGCATGCAATACGTATTTCTCGGCATGGCCCTTTTGACCATTGTCGCCTTTATTCAGCTTCGACGTCGGAACAAACGATAAGCTTCGAGGCATGAGCAAACCATCTATTCCCAAAGGAACGCGAGATTTTGGACCTGTTGTAATGGCCCGGCGCAATTGGATGTTTTCCGTCATGCGGGAAGTTTTTGAACGCTACGGTTTCCAGCCAATTGAAACCCCTGCTATGGAGTCTTTATCGACACTAACAGGCAAGTATGGCGATGAAGGAGATCAATTGATTTTTAAGTTGCTCAACAATGGTGATTTTTTATCCAAAGCTGATTCAAAGGCTTTAGATGCCAAGGATTCAAAAGGCCTGCTTTCGAGCATTTCGAAAAAGGCCTTGCGCTATGATCTAACCGTGCCTTTTGCACGCTTCGTGGTCATGGCTAGAAATGATCTGGCATTTCCGTTCCGACGTTATCAAATGCAAACTGTTTGGCGGGGCGATCGACCGGGCAAAGGACGTTACCAAGAATTCACGCAATGCGATGCAGACATCATTGGTTCGGATAGCATCTTATGTGAACTGGACTTGCTGCAGCTATTCCATGAGGTCTTAAACGGTCTTGGAGTTCCTGGTTATCAAATCATGTTAAATGATCGGAGGTTATTGAATGGCTTGGCGCGAGCCTGGGGCATTGAAAGTCAATTTACAGATTTGACAGTCGCACTGGATAAATGGGATAAAGTCGGTGATGAAGGCGTGCGGAAAGAGCTTAAAGAACGAGGGATGTCCGAGGATGTCATCGCAAATGTGATGCTTGTTTTTGGATTGCTGGCTACGGAGGATTCTTTAGCGCGATTGAATGGCATTCAGGCAATGCTTCTGTCGGATGATGAAGAATCGCAACAAGCGTATCAAGATGTGGTGAGATTGCTTCAAATGGCCAAAGATTCTGGTGTGCCTGATTCGTGCATCACATTCGACCCCACCTTGGCTAGAGGTTTAAATTACTACACTGGAGCGATTTTTGAAGTGCGTGTTGATGACGCTCCTGTTGGCAGTATTTGTGGAGGAGGACGTTACGCGAATTTGACCGGAATCTTTGGTTGGGATGGCATGAGTGG
Organism: uncultured Flavobacteriales bacterium; assembly: GCA_905479395.1. Taxonomy (GTDB): domain Bacteria; phylum Bacteroidota; class Bacteroidia; order Flavobacteriales_D; family Sanyastnellaceae; genus UA16. The sequence continues at coordinate 17,554 of CAJQMI010000079.1, read as the reverse complement.
CGTGGGAATCAGTTTTGGAGCAGACCGCATTTATGATGTCTTGGAACATTTTGAAGCATTTCCTCCGGAGTCATTTACGGGGCCTCAAGCGCTGGTGTTGATGTTGGACGATGCTTCCGAAAAGGCTGCGATTCAGATGACCGCAGCTCTGCGCAAATCAGGAATTCGTGCATCGGCGTATCCGAAAGCCGGAAAATTAAAAAAGCAGATGAAATATGCTGCAGATTTGAATGTCAACTATGTGTTGATGGCAGGTGAGGAGGAGCGTCACCAAGGGGTTTGGACGGTGCGACACATGGAAAGCGGTGATCAGCAAAAGGTCTCTGAACAAGAAGCCATTGCGTTGATTCAAGCTGGACTTTAAACGCCTTCCGATTTTTTAAGCGGGTTGCAATGCGTGCGGGTGTTCAACTGATTTTTTGGGCGTTTCTGAATTTCCGAGCAATCGGAATTTACCCTGAGCAAGTGCGCCGTTAGATTCAGCTTCTTGGCCTGAAAAAGTGAACAATACCTCGTCATTTTCCACATCGATGACAAGTGTCATGGGATGAAGATCTTTCAGGCTGCGTTCAGCCAGGCTGAAAAATGGCCAAACACGTTCCTCTACCCATGGACTCAGCTGAAATCTTTCGGTGCATCGCAGCAGGGTTGTTGAATCGAGCATGTCATCATCAACATCACAAATGAAGCGATGCCCCGTGAGCAAGGCCATCAGGTCCAGATGGGTTTTGATGTGATCGATGGAATTCTCCAATGACAGAAAGGGAGAAGAACCTTCATGGAGCAGTTGCCTGAGATGCCGTGAAAAGAGCGTGATCACATGTTCGGCATGTTCGTGTTCACCGTAAATCAGATGATTTTCGATTGTAATCAAAACACGCTTGAAATGCTCTCCATATTGGTTCAGCGTTTCTTGCGATTGATTGGTTTTTTCGAGCTGAGCCCCCAACGCTTCCTTTTCATGAAGTTTGAGCAGCTGATGCTGAAGTTGCAGCAATCTTCGGTGAACTAAAGTGGGTGCTTCATGGGCAGGGCTGAATTCGATTTGCCATGCCTTCCATGCAATGTGAACAACGGATGCAAATGCAAGGAGCCATATGAATGCAAAAAGAGCAGACGGCAGAACATCGGTACTTGCGAGGCTTGTAGCTGTCCACAAAGAGACCAATGCAATTAGAAGAGGCAGGTTGATTGTGATATTCCGGAAATTCACATTTGAGGCGCTGTTATGTGATGCGTTTTTCCCGTTTCCAGATGTTTCACCCGATGCAAAGTGTAAAGTGCCAGCGGTGGCTAGAACAGAAAAGGCAAATTGAACCGAAAAGAAGCCTACGCTCATGTCGTTTCTTGCTGCATCCAACTTCGCGCGGCGGTGTAAGGATTGATTTGACCGGTCTGTACATGCGCCATTGTCGCTTGCCAAAGCTTTTCGGCACCGGTGTCGCCCCAACGGCTTTGCATGGAGAATTGCTGCACGTGTTTTTCAAACAGATGCATGGCTTGGTCGCCTCGTCTTTTGTCGAATGCACCGTTTGATTTCCAATCGGTGACCAATCCGAAGAGGTGATTTTCGAATGTGTCAATGCCTTGGTTTTCCAGAGCGCTGATCAATTGAACGGCCACCGAATGACCAGCTGGATTGGGAGGCATGAGATGAAGCGCTTGAAGGTATTGTGCTGCAGTTTCACGTGCCAAGGACTTTCCGCTGCCGTCCGATTTATTGATGAGGAGAACATCGGCCATTTCCATGATTCCGCGTTTGATTCCTTGGAGTTCATCACCACCGCCAGGCAGCATCAAAAGAACAAAGGCATCCGAGCACTCTCGCACAGCGATTTCGGATTGACCAACTCCAACTGTCTCAATTAAAATACGATCAAAGCCGGCAGCTTCACAAAGTAAAATTGCTTCGTGCGTGCCACGGGTTATCCCACCCAGTGCGCTCGCTGTTGGACTCGGTCGGATGAAGGCATTCTTCTCTCTGGAAAGCATTTCCATCCTGGTTTTGTCGCCAAGAATACTTCCTTTTGTGATTCCGCTGCTTGGATCCACTGCGAGGACTGCGACTCGGTGGTTTCGTTCTAAAAGCAGTAGGCCATAACACTCAATGAATGTGCTTTTTCCAACACCCGGAACTCCTGTTATTCCAATCCGAATGGATGCGGTTTCCTTTTTGTTCGATTGAACGGCTTGCAGAAGAATGTCAAGCATCAATTGGTCAGATGGCTTGGAGCTTTCGGTAAGCGTGATTGCCTGACTCAAGGCGCTTCGATCGCCTTTGATGATTTCATTGGCCCAAGCCGTTGGGCTTCGAGATTGACTCCTCGCTTGCGATATGCGGTCTTTTGCTGCTTCTTGAGCAGCGGACTTTGATTCTCGAGATGAAGGCAATTGGTCGGCCATGAGCCGAAGTTAACAAGCGCAGGGTCCTATCTTGCACGCATGTTGTCCTCTTTTTTACGAACGTCGAGTGTTGTTTTATTACTCTCAATGGCTGCAGGGTCATCGGCTCAAAATGCCTTGACCAATCGTTGCGATAGTTTGATGTTTATTTCGGGATCGGTGGTGGATGAATCGGGTAGAATGATTCCAGCTGCGATGGTGGTCAACCGAGGAATGGAGGGGGGAGGCCAATTTGTGGATCAAAGGGGGCAATTTTTGTTAGCTGTTTGCCCCGGAGACACCATCGCATTTGGAGCCATTGGTTTTTATACACGAGAGCGCGTCGCACCTACGCACGGCAAACAATGGGAATGGGAGGTTCGATTGCATCGTTTGTCAGTGGAAATTGGAACGGCGGAAGTTGTCGCCCCACGTGAATTAAGAGAAATTTTGAGGGACATCGAGTCGCTCGGATACAATGAAGATGATTTTAGGCTCACATCTGTAGATGCCCTGAGCAGTCCAATCACTTTTCTCTATCAGATGCTCAACCGTGCAGAACGCAGCAAGCGCGTGGTAGCACAATTCGAAAACAGAGATCGCCGGCATGATTTGCTCCGTGAGTTATTTGTGAAGTATGTCAACTACGAAATCATCCTTCTTGAACCTCATGAATTCGATGATTTCATTTCCTTCAGTGATCCTGGAGATGAATTGCTGCAGCAATGGACGCAATATGAGTTCATTCGATTCATTCAGCAACGGTTTGAATTGTTTCGGTCCATTCCCGAGCGCCTGGACGATTCTGACTACCAGTATCAGCAGGACTGACAGGGCTTAGGTGAGGTATGAACTGGAGAGGAAATGCACGAACATTTGAAACATCCAGTGACAGGCGAGCAGCCCAATTCCGATGCAGTGTATCCACCGATTTTTCAGGTGGTCAAACCGCACAACGGCGTCAACGAAAAGGATAGCGCAACCGAACAATTGCAACAGGATTAGCCCACTCCGCTGATTTTCGATGAGGTTGAACAGAGCACCTGCAAATCCCATGTTCTGCGGCACAACGAAAAAATCAACGATTAAAATCACTTGCGCCAAAACCATGAATGAATAGAGCATTTTCAAGGCGCTTGTAGGTGCAGATGGAGGTTTGTTGGCCATGGATCTTGTTTGTTTTTAATGACGATATCAAAAAGATGTACTAAGTTTGGAAACTTCTCGTTAGATGAGACGAAATCCATTGCTATGTTTTCAGATAAAATCAACCACATCCGCGTTCAACAAGTTCTTGTCTTTGCGATGGGTGTGCTCTCTTTTGCAGTTATCATGACGTCTTGCACGCATGCAAGCAAGAGCTGCAGTGCTTACCAAGAGATTGAAATGGCCGAATAAGTTAGGCTCAGCGTCAAAACTGAAAGTATATAAAAGGTTGCAGTCCGGAACTCATTCCGAGGTAAGCAACCCCGATCGCTCCGAGGGTCATTCCAAACATGAGCATCAAAGGTGCTTCGGCGAATCCTTTCCTGTACCTGGCTTTCAGTTGTTCGGGTAGCAGGTGAACGGCCATCCCAACCAACATGATCGTTACGACGTTGCGGTTGCCTAGAATGATTTCCATAAATGGGCTGGCCCAGAAACGATTGATGATTTGCATGAGCATGGTATTTGCTGTGAACCATTCTGCCCACAAGTCATGCGGCTGACTTAAATCATTCCATTTCACTTGACTGCCTGATCGAAACCAGATACGGGTAGCAGAAATAAAATGGAAGGTCAAAATCATTCCAATGGCATGCTTCCACCATCGATTTTTCACTTCCCATGGGCTGATTCGTCGCCAGGCTTTGTAGAAAATCAATCCCAACCCATTCAAAGCTCCCCATAGAACAAAATTCCAACTTGCCCCATGCCATAAGCCGCCAAGTAGCATTGTCATCATGAGGTTGATGTTGGTGTTGAATTGCTTTCGCAAGCCAGGAAAGGCAACAAGACAGGCCCCCACGAGCAGGATGCATCCCATGGCTATGAGTCGCGCACCTGCGCTGGGTAACATGAGGAATAAAAAAGCTGTGAATGCACTTAAGCTGACATAGGTAAAAGTGCTTGCCGTTCTATTTCCTCCCATTGGGATGTAGAGGTAATCCTTGAGCCAGCTGGAGAGGCTGATGTGCCAGCGCTGCCAAAATTCTCCAACGCTTCTAGCCTTGTAAGGCGAACGAAAATTAAGGGGCAACCGAAAGCCCATCAGGAGGGCAATTCCAATCGCCATATCGGTGTAGCCGCTGAAGTCGGCATAAACTTGAAGGCTGTAAGCATACAAGCCTAATACGTTTTCGAATCCGCTGAAACTGCCGGGGTTCATAAAGACCCGGTCTACCAAATTCACAGCCAAGTAATCGGCAAGCCATATTTTTTTGATGAGGCCATTGAGGATCCAGAAAAGTGCCATTCCAAATTCTGGTCGGCTCAAGGAATAGGGCTGGTGCAGCTGAGGAATGAAATCCTTGGCGCGCACAATTGGCCCAGCTACGAGCTGAGGAAAGAAGCTTACGAAAAACCCAAAGTCCAGTGGACTTCGACAAGGAGTGATTTGACGGCGATAGACATCAATGGAATAAGAGAGGGTTTGAAACGTGTAGAAAGAGATCCCGATTGGCAATAAAATTTGATCGACTCGGAAGGTGGTCCCTAGGTTTGCATTGGACCATTGACCGAGAGCTGAGTGCGGATTCCACTGGGTCCCCAGCATTGGATTCAAAGCATCGGCAAAAAAGTAAGCGTACTTGAAAAACCCAAGCAACCCCAGGTTTGCGAAGATGCTTACAGCCAACCACAGTTTTCTTTGAGTTCCTTGGGAACGGAAAATTTGCCAGCCAATGCCCCAGTCGACAAGAGTGGAAAACACGAGTATTCCAACAAACCATCCATTGGTTTTCCAATAGAATAAAAGGCTGACAAAGAAAAGGAAGGCATTGCGGATGCGAAGCTTTCGTTCACTGGCCCAAAGCCCGACCATCACCAATACCAAGAACCCCCAAAATTGTGGGGCTAGAAAGGTGAAGTTCTGACTTGGGTTCAGGTCGAAAAAGCTCATTTTTCAGTGGGATTTTCGCAAGATAAGTGGTGTTGAAAAGTCTGATGTAGGGCGTCATAAAGAAGTCCAGCGATGCGCTGGTATCCTGACGAATGGAAGTGAATGCCATCGGATTTCATCCAATCGTTGGTCATCCAATCCGCAGTGCTTTCATTTCCTCCAATAGCAGCGCCCAAATCAAAAAATCCGCATCCAGTTGATTCAGCATGTGCGCGAAGGAAAGCTTTGATTTCATTGGAGTGCTTTGCAATGGTCTCATTGGTTGGATGAACATGCGTATTGCTCAGTAGCAGAAAAGCTGCATTCGGCAATCGCTTTTCTAACTGGCGCATCAGGACGCTATAGTCCGCTGAAAATTGTCCGATATCAAATCCATGCTTGTCAATTGCATCGTTGAGTCCTATTCCAATGATGACAAGATCGGGTTGCATGCGCTTCACAAGCTTTTGGAGGCCAACGCATTTGCGCATGTCTCGAATGTGCAAGCCATTGTGTCCCCATTCGTTGTAGGTCATGCGAGGCGCTGCAGTAGAAATTTGCGAATAAGTCCCTTCGTAGGCAATGGGAATTGAGCGATCTGATGCAGATTGAAGGCTCAAACGAAAGGTGTCGACCGGAGTAGAAAGGACAATTCTCCAGCCAGATTGGTCAATCAAAGGAGTCATGTTGGCGTCACTGCCCGCATTGAAGAATGAAATTTCGCTCGGTCTGGCATTGGTCCAAATGTCGAAAGTATTCGCTGAGAATTTTGAAGAATCTGGCAGGAAAGCGACGTGTTGTAGCGTGGATGCAGGAGAACCGGTTCGAACTTGTATCCCTGTGCCAGACCCAACATCTGAATTGATTTCGTCCCATGTTTTACGTGTGCAACGGGAGCCTTGCCAGCTACCAGACATTTCGGTGCGAAAGTGGGTGGGAGTGTTTGTTTTTGCGAGCCGGTAGGGAAGCATTAGGCCTTTGCTCCAAATTGCCTGTGGGCTCCATACTGCAAGTTGTTCGCGCATGAAGTGCCCGATCCAACCTGCTTGAACGTGGGAGCCACCGACGTGGAGAATGGATAATTCGCCGCCTATTCCTTGGTGAACAGAATCCATGGTTGCCCAAAGTTCACAGTAACGGTTAGAGTTTGGTGGTATTTCACAGGATATAGAATTGGGCTCATTCTCATTGTCTTGGCAAGAAACGGCCAAGTGAATTCCAGGCAGCACTGTGCTCATGGCTAGTGTGATGAAGGTCTTCCAATTCATGGCGTTATGCCCAAGGTTTGGTCGGCCTGCCATGCTTGCCATAGGGCCCATTCCGTCTGGAAACTTTTGTTGAAGAGCCCTGCAATTTCTCTGGCCCCTCGTGGGGTGAAATGCACGTGATCAGCGCTGGCCAATGAAGGCGAGGACCCAAACCATGCAGCCATGGAGCCTGCGCCGCCCATCACTTCAAAAACATCCCAGTACAAAGCGTTTTCATCCATGGCTTTTTGTTTCAAAACGTCTCGCATGTAAGGAAGCATCGGATATGTTTGCATGCGCGTTCCGACTTTGAGACACATGTCAGATGGACCAATTACGATGATCGGTGCATTCGGAACGATGGATTGAAACAGCCGAATTTGAGAAGCGAACCAGCCTCCAAATCGACGGACTGCCGCTGAATCTTCAAGATATGGGACCGCATTTCCTCCGTATTGAAGAAGAATCATTTCTGTTCGAACCGATTTCAGTTGCATCTTCAATTGGGCTCGATTCAGTTGACGGAACAAGGTGCCTGAACTTCCGCGCATGGCGACGTTGTGTACCGCGATTCCAGTCCGGGACCACAGACCGACTGCGTGGAATTCTGGCGAATCTCCTTCGAATCCTATCCTCAGGGATTCGTATGGGGTGGTATTTATTGAATCCGTAGGCATGTCAATGACCACGTGCGAATGAAGTGAGTCTTGTCGCAAACGGCTCGCATCGATTGTATCGCCATTGATCGTAATCGTCGCTTTTGTGCCATCGGTTGTTTGTCCGAACAAAAGATGGATTTCATCAAATGTGCGATTCTTTTTGAACCCTCTAGGGTGCGGACTGAATTCTACCCATTGCGAGATGGTGTCTTCAACCTGGGTGTATTTGGCAAAAGAAGCCATGATTCCATAACGATTGTGGAGAATAGCATCATTGACTTTTCCGAATCTGGTGTAACGATTCCAACCGTTTGACCACCGCTGTTTTGCCGAAAGGGATGGGAGAGGTTGAGCAGGCGAAAGAAAACCTGGACCAGATCCCCCCCAAGTTTGTTGCCACTTTGAGCGCAGCTCACCCGTAATTCGATCGCCTTCAATTTGAGAATCCCCGAAGTGAAAAACATGCAAGCTCGGCGATCGTTCAGGAGCGTTGAGTTTGCTGAAGAATGTCGAAAGGGAAGCGAAGGCACTTGAGTTCCCGTGCAGCAATAAATCAGGATGAATTATTCGAGAGGCACTTTCGCGGTCATAGGTTGTTTGCTCCGCTGCATCGGGATTGTTCGAAGCGTCTAACTGCGAAGAAATAGGTGAGGAGGGGGCGGCCTTTGCTCTCTCGGATGAATCGGACTTGTTGGCAATTTCAACCGTATTCTGGAGGGCATTGATGCTATCCGTATCCAAAGGTGAATCCTCTTGGTACGAAGCCAACAAGGTCTGGACTTCTTCTGCTGTCAATGCTGAATCAGGAGAATCAAAATTCTCCCATCTCGGGAATTCCCATACGAGGGTACTCATTGACTCAGGACGAGACAAAAACAGGGAAATGACCAAGAAGATAGATGCGAGGAACGCTAGGGTATGGGAGACCGGTTGCTTTTTGGGTTTCATCGTGGATCCGGCACACATAGGGTTTGGCCTATGCGAATGTAATCAGAGATTCCATTGATTTCGGCCAATTCCTCCGGTGTTACTCCTGGATAACGTTGGGCAATGTTCCAAAGGGTATCGCCTTTTTTAACTGTATGGAGGATGCAACGAATGCCATCTGAAACATTCTGGATGAGTTCTGACTCAGATTCCGAAGAACGAACAACGTTGATCAATTCCTCCTTTGGTGAAGCTTCTAAGCCGGACGTTTCTGAACGAGATATTGGGAATTCGTTTATGGCCAGCTTCGGAATTCGGGCTCCGAATTTTTCCGCATCTATGCAGGTCAAAAAACCGGTGTTCCACCAGGGAAGCAACTCTGAAAGCATACGATCGTCGAAGTTTCCTGAAGAAATGAGTGCGTCGCGGTCTATGCCCTCGCCCTCGCATTCTAGCGGTTGCCATGTTTGTGCCTGTTCAATCCAATCAAGTTCAAAAGACGGCCGTTCGATATTGACCATGAATCGACTCAATACCTTGACAAGTGTGAGCTGCTCATCCAAAGTCCTGTCGTAACCGGGCTTACCAGTCCATCGTGTGGCGTACGCCATTCCTTTCCAATAGGCGACAAGCACGCGATGTTCATCATTTGGAAAACGACGCTGGAGGCGTTTCAATTCTAAAACAAAGGCTTTGGTCGATTCTTCTGCGAGCTTGCGTTGGTCGATGCCTGCTTTGCTGAGCAGTCCATAGCTCTGAGCCATGCCAGGGCTCATTCCCCATAGACCTGCAGCGCCATTCTTATCGAAGCCAGTATCGAAAGCAGATGATATCGCTGCGATCCACTGAAAAGAATTTGATAAAGCTGCGGATTCCAGTTCTTGGACAATGAATTTTCCATAACGTCCATGAAGAACACCCAGGATTTGAGCGCAACGGTGATTGTCGCTGAACATCACTTGCATGCATTGGTCAACCATCGCTTCATTTTCTCCCCAAGGAAGAAGGGACGTTTCGAGCGCATCGAGCGCAGGCACTGCTGACTTTAGTTCGGGTTTGGCAGCCTTCACCATCCAGTCTGGATTGTTTGCTGTGAACGCTCTGAAATCAATGCCCTCTGCACGCTCTTGAACAAGCGCTGACCACTCCTCTGCTACGGACTGTCCACTGCATGCATTGCTTGCCATCACGGAGATGAAAACCCCGCACAGGGTCACGAGCATTTGAAGAGAATTGGACGTTGCGGTCATTCGTCAAAGGTAGAGATTGGGATCGTCATTTCTCATCGATACAACCAAGCAAGATTCCCATGCAGTATTAATAGTCGTATCAATATAATAACTCCTCCAATAGTTGTATTGATATGTTAAATTAATTATATTTACGTACAGGTCATGGAACTTTAAGTTCTTGGAGGACCTAGTTGTGAATCGTAGTGAAGCATCTGCAACGGCGGATGCTTCATTTTTTTTCAGCAATTTGGTGCGAACAATAAGCCTTTGAAAATCGTTTGAAGGTTATGAAGATTCACCGACTAGAGAGCGAGCAATGGCTCCCCATATCATTGCAGGAGGCTTGGGACTTTTTCAGTGTCCCAGGTAATTTGGATCGAATAACACCAGCGGACATGTCCTTTGAAATACGCTCTGGCGCCAATGAGCCAACGTTTGCAGGTCAAATTATCACGTATCGCATTCGACCGTTTCTGGGCATTCCAATGAACTGGGTGACAGAAATAACACAGGCTGTTGCAGGATCTTATTTCATTGATGAACAGCGGTTTGGGCCTTATCGGTTCTGGCATCACATGCATCGTTTTACCGAGTCGAATGGTGGTGTTTTGATGGAGGACACGCTCCATTATGTCTTGCCTGGAGGATTTTTAGGCGAGCTCTTTGGAGCTCCAATACATAAAAAAGTCAAGGGCATTTTCAGTCACAGGGAGGAGATTTTGGAAGAGATATTTCCAAGTCCAACGAAATCATAATATGATTTGAACCGTTGTTGCTCTCCTGCAAATTGGAGCAATGGCAGACAAGTTCAATGACAGAGCACGTCGGCTGCCCATGCGGCCATCAATAAATTTGGTTTTGCTTTGGCCTTGAAGCCAAGAGAAGCGATGTAACCTGAAGAAGCTGAAATTAGCTTTTGTGAGGGATAGCTCGGGTCCGTATTGTAATCAAGATCGATTTGTTCCACCCGCAGATTACATTCATGGAGAATGAGTGAAGCAAGCGCAACAGAACGCTCCGTCTCTCCCCAAAGCTTGGTCCAGAGATCCATGATTTTTGGGACCTTTTCTTTTCTATAAATCACATGAGCACCATTTCCGGGAAACCGAAAAACGACTGTTGTCACGTAAATCGTGTTGCGTTTATAGTTTTGGCTGTCGCAACCGACATGAATTTCAACTGCCTGTTCTTGCAGCATGGTAGCGATGTATTGGCAGACATCGTGTTCTATTGTTCCGCCCATGACCTTGAAAAGTCGATCACACGAGTTCATTGGTACACAGGGATAGAAGGGTACGCGAGCATGTCCTCAATTTAGTGGTCAAAGCAAAAGGAGGAAACAGTCCAAGACCATTTCCTCCTTCAGTTCTCCACACTTTTTCAACGTTTTCAAATCAAGCGTCCAATGCTTTTTCGATGATGAAAGCAATGTGCTCGCGGTGCGCGCGTGTGAGTGCATTTGGTGAAGAAGCATTGCGCTGTTCACGCTGAATACGCTTCAATGTCGATAGCACCATAGATTGGGTGATTACATCGTACTTCGCCTTCGCATCGAGCGCAGCGACGAGGTTTTTGACATATTCAATTTGCAACTGTTGCCTTTGGGTGTTCACAGAACTTCGCAAGTCCGATTTGAAGATGGCATCTGTCAGGGACTTCATATGTTCATCAATGCGATACGTGTTGCCATATTCAGAGGCATCGATCAAGCGCTGCAAAACTCGAGGATGGAGCAAATGGCGCAACGCGTTCTTTTGGGCAGAGGCTATGCGTGCATGAATTTTTGGATCTTCGGGCTGAGCAAAAAAGCCGAAACCACGCCGCTGGCTTTGGAGGTAGCCGTATACTGACTCTGCCGCATCAAAAGCATCGGGGGCGAATGCATAAGTAGCCAATGCATTCATGGCTTTCTTTTGATCGTTTTCTGATACTGGTTGAAGGGGCGCTCCTGTTTGCTGGGATGGGTGTGCTCTGTTGTAACGCACTCCGCCAATTTGACGCGTCATAACTCCTAGCTGAGTGATGTATTCGCCGGTCAAAGTCAAGTAGGCGCGTCGTACTTCTTGGTAACTCGATTGCTCATCTCCTCCGTATTCTTGAACAATATTGGGCAACAGTTCATTGACCAACTCGCAACGATCAGCAGCATAAGCCACTGGATCATTGGATAAATCATAAATATTTACATCCGGGTTCATTCCTCCGCCTGGACGACGCATGTCATCAGCGTCATTGCCAAACATTAGATTGGCCTCATTGGATTTGAGTAGAATGGTTTCAAGTCGTTGCGCTTCTTGGTCCGTATTTTCCAAGCCTGATGAATAGCCATAATCGATCACCCATTTGTCATAAGGACCTGGGGCATCATCGAAAAACTTGGTCTGCTCTTGCTTGTTTCGTGCAAAATTGATCGAAGGATAATCCATGACGCTATTGGACATGCCTTCGCTGTTGACGGTTTCCGCGTTTTTCAACGCCTCTGGGCTTTGCATGGTCGACCCAGCCATGTTGTGGCTTAGTCCGAGCGTATGCCCAACCTCATGCAGCACCAATCGGTGAAGGGTCTCTCGGGTAAACTTTTCTTGTTCTTCATTGGTGAAGGAACGCATGCGCAAGGCTGCTGCTCCAAAAAGCGTTTGTTGCGCGTGAACAGCGCCTGCATCACATCGATGAATCAATTCCGCATATTGCGCTCGTGAAGAGGGCTCATCCTCAAGCTCAGTCCAACTTTCAAAGCCGGCATTCTGAAAAACTTCAGAGCGCCACAGGCGTCCTGTCATTCCGCTCCATTCCAGCATGATATCGGCACCTAGGATTTCTCCCGTACGCGGATCAACGAAGCTCGGTCCGTATCCGCTGTATCTCGGACTTGGGGAGGACGTCCAACGCAGCACATTGTATCGGATGTCCCCAGCATCCCAGTCTGCGCTGTCGGGTTGCACTTTCACTTGAACGGCATTTTCAAACCCGATCAATTCAAAAGCCTGATTCCACTTTTCGACTCCGCTTTGGATGTACGAACGGAATTCATAGGGTGTTGTATTCTCGATCCACCAAACGATCGGTTTGACCGGAGGTGACATCGCTGCTTCTGGATTTTGTTTTTCCAAGCGCCACCGATGGATCACGTCTTTCCATGGGGTTGAAGAAGCCGAAGTCATATGCTCTGTTTGGGTGGCGAAATAGCCAATGCGAGCATCATCGGGTCGGGGAGTGAATCCTTCCTCAGGAAGATTTAAAATGCTATGCTGATAGCGTATGGTGATGGCTCGAGCATCTTCGATCGCTGCTCCGCCAATTTTTGGGGCGGGGTTATCGTAGACATAATCCACTGTGACTTCAGTATTCTCTGGGTAATTGTTGATTCCGTAAATCTTGGATTTCTCTCGGGAGAGTTTGCCTAAAACGGATTCCCCTGGTTTGCGGGATGGTCGTTTGACCATTTCGAGCGCTTCTTTCAAAAACAATTCAGCGCTTGAGACAGCAAATACAGTTTGCGATGAATCAATTCCTTCAATGCTGAGACTCGCAATAATGGGGGTATTGATGTTGGCCTCATTTGCCTTGGAGAGTGGGGATTCAGGGTCGAAATAATAATTCGTGTTTTCAGCATGAATTTCGATGCGATTGAAGTGTTTGTGAAATGAAATCACTTTGCTATTGCGATAACTCCCACGCGTGTAGCCTGACTCCGCAACGCCGTCCTCAATGTGCGAAAAATAGATGAATTGCCTTTCCAACATGGAATCAGGAATGGCCAACCAGCCTTTTCCGTTGGTGGTATCGGAATAAAGTGTGAAGAGTCCTTCGAACGCAGTTGCGTCCTCGGTGAGTTCTTTCAACGCTTTGGGTTCGTCCTTGCCACCCCGCTTTGGAGGTGAAGTCTTCTCGCTATTCTTATTCCTTTTGGCTTTTTTGCTTCGCTGGCTGAAAGCTTCATTTGGCATCAGTGCGATTGCTCCCCCCATCAGAAGGATGAACAGGGATTTGATTGCGCTATTTTTCATGTCAATTTGGTTCTTCGGATGCCAAGATTAATCATGGAAGACTGGCCATCCAATAAGATTGTATTATTTCATACCCCGGTCAAGCTTGATTTGTTCGTAAGCATCTTGGATGGCTAGAAATCTATTTCGGGCCTGCTGCTGATACTCTTCCCCCAAATCTTGTGTCTTGTCAGGATGGTACTTTACAACCAATTTGCGGTACGCCTTCTTGACTGCAGCGTCCGGGATGTTTTGCGCAATCTCCAGCACTTTGTATGGATCTGCCTTTGATGCGAGAAACATTTCTTTGATGCTTTTGAAGTCAGCATTTGAAATGCCCATCCACAGACCAATTTGCTCGATCACATCCAATTCTGAAGGATGAATTTGTCCGTCCGCCTTGGCGATTCCAAACAAATACTGCAGCAGCAACCTTCGTTTAGCGATGTCCATATTTCGCTTGATCTGAATTGCCACTTCTCGGACTCCAATGGATTGCTTCAAAACATCGCGCAGTAGGAGTGTCAGCTGATCGGCCTTTGCTTCCCCAAAGTTCTTCCGAAGAAATTCTTTGACGTAGTCTAGCTCGGATTGCAAAATCCGATCATCTGCTTTCATCACGGCTGCACTTAGCACCAGCAATGCAATCGAGAAGTCACCAGCCTGGGTCGATTGTCGGTTGCGGGAGGCAGAAGCAGTGCCTGCCCCCTCTCGAGACAAACTGCCATCGGAAAACATTTTTCCGAAAGCAAACCCCATGACGGCGCCAATCGGACCGCCAAAGGCCCAACCGATGGCGCCGCCTATCCAGGATCCATAACCGCTCACGACAACTCGCTGTATCCCTCCGCGATGAAGGCAGTAAGTTCTTCTCCTTCGAGCAAACCTTGCGATAGTCGAGCCAAATCACCGGCTCGTTTCGCGAGTTTTTGCTTCACGTCTTCATCTTTCTCAGTGAGAATTTTTTGGACGATTGGATGGTTTGAGTTGACCGTAACGTCATAATTATCGGGCATGGCACCAAACATTTGGAAACCGCCACCACCACCAACGGCTTGTTGCTCTTTCATGCGCCGCATGAACTCAGAACGTGTTATGGTAAGCGGTGCTGCAGAAGGGGACATAGCGGTGAATTTCACCTTGTAAGCGTCACCTGGGAATGCTCCTTCAATGACGGGCTTCAAGGTTTCTTCTTCCTTTTCATCCAATGTGCTCGCTGCTGAATCTTTCGTTTCAATCAAGTTGTCTGCAACATCCGAGTCAACCCGTTTGAATTGTACATCGGGATAAGCTTCTTCGAGCTTTTGGACCATGTGTGCTGCAAGTGGCCCTTCCATAACAAGAACTTGGTATCCGCACTCTTTTGCGGCAGAAACAAAACTGTGTTGTGCTTTGGCGTCTGCAGTGTAAGGCAAGATTACTTTTCCGTTTTTGTCTTTTTGAATTTCTCCCACCAAGGCGATGAGTTCTTCATAGGTGTGACATGCTCCTTCTGTGTCCTTAAAGAGCATAAACTTCTTGGCCCGATCCATGAATTTTTGATCGGTTAGAATGCCATATTCGACAAAGATTCGGAGGTCATCCCATTGCGAAGCGAATGTTTCGCGGTCCTTTTTGAACATGGTGTTCAATTTGTCCGACACCTTCTTTGAAATGTGACCGCTAATTTTTTTCACATTCGCATCTTCTTGAAGATAGGAGCGCGATACGTTAAGCGGGATGTCTGGCGAGTCAATGACACCATGCAGAAGCGTGAGGAAGTCGGGGACGATGTTCTCGACGTTGTCGGTGATGAACACTTGGTTGGAATACAAGTGAATTTTATCCCGACGCAATTCCATTTCCTTCTTTAACTGCGGGAAGTAGAGAATGCCTGTGAGGTTGAATGGAAAGTCTACGTTGAGATGAATGTGAAACAAAGGTTCCTCAAAATTCATCGGGTACAAATCCTGATAGAACTTCTTGTAATCTTCATCCTTCAAGTCAGCCGGTGCCTTGCTCCAGAGAGGTGTGGCTTCATTGACGATTCTCGGTGAAACCTTTTCGGTCTTTTTGACATTGCCTTCTTCGTCCTTCTCACCTGAAGGATCATCAACCATTTCGGTATTCGTTCCGTGGATGATTTGAACCGGCATAAACTTGCAGTATTTATTCAGGATGCCCTGAATGCGATCATCTGTCAAGAATTCTTCACTGTCATCTGCAATGTGAAGAACGATGTCTGTTCCGCGCTCATCTTTTTCGGCCTTTTCGATGGTATACTCTGGCGAGCCATCGCAGCTCCACTTCACAGGTTCAGATTCTTCGCGCTGACTCCAGGTGATGATGTCGACGTGCTTAGCGACCATGAATGCGGAGTAAAACCCGAGTCCAAAGTGACCGATAATCGCAGTCTTCGCGTCTTCGCCCTTGTATTTGTCGAGGAACTCAGTAGCGCCAGAGAACGCAATTTGATTGATGTACTTATTGACCTCTTCTTCGGTCATACCGATACCACGGTCGCGGATGGTCAGGGTCTTATTCTCTTCATCCCGGATCACTTCTATGGACGAGTTTCCTTCTACTGAGTTGATTTCACCTAGTTTTCCCAGCGTGATGCGTTTTTGCGTTGCATCAACGGCATTGGAAACCAATTCCCGAAGGAAAATTTCGTGGTCGCTATAGAGGAACTTTTTGATGATCGGAAAAATATTCTCCGTTTGAACGTTGATGTTTCCTGTTTGCATGATTTGAGTTTCTTTGGTACCACGTTATCAATCATTGCGCCAATGCCATTTGTACGTGAAAAACTGACAATCTGACCCCTGATTTGCAACATGCCCGTAAAAATGTCAGACATGTTGTCGCTTCCGTTTTAAATTGCCAATTCACCAATGATTTCAAAGAGATGACGCGTTCGCTTCTAGCTGGCTGTTTCGTTCTTCTGATGTTGCCCATTGCACGTGGCCAAGTCAATTTATGGGAACCATCCACTGACCCTGATTGGTCGGTGTTGATGCAAGATGCTGATGTCACTCCGGCTGAGGTGCGCGAGGAGTTTGAGAAGCGTTGGGAAGGTCGAGCACGCGTCAAAGGATCTGGTTACAAACAGGTTGAACGCTGGCTGCATCTTTCGGACGGACGCATCAACGCAGCCGATGGATCCATGCTCGATGGAAATGCTGCTGCTCGAGCGCATAATAATTGGACTCAATCAATGGATAACGGGCGATCTCTTCAAGGCAATTGGAAAGTTTGCGGGCCGGTCCTTGACGACATTACGACACGAGACAATATCCGTGGAATTGGACGCATGAATGCAATTTCATTTCATCCTTCGGATTCGAATGTAATTTTCTCAGGTGCGCCAGCGGGTGGCCTTTGGCGCTCTTACGACGGTGGTCAATCTTGGATTTGCACCACGGATGATTTTCCAACCTTGGGAGTGAGTGCAATTGATTTTTCAGCTTCCAACCCTGCATTTGTTTACATCGGAACTGGCGATCGTGACGCTTCAGATAGCCCAGGTATGGGCGTTATGAAATCCATCGATGGAGGTGAATCTTGGGTGTTTGTAAACGATGGTATCTCTGATTATGTGGTAGGGGATTTGTTGGTCCATCCAGAAGATGAGCAGCAAGTTGTAGCAGCTACCAGCAACGGCATTTTTAAAACCACCAATGGCGGTGAGTCGTGGAATCAAGTTTCGAACAACACGCAGAATTACAAGGACATTGTTCAACATCCGACCAATCCGAGCATCATGTATTGCACGGGGAGCGGTCGATTCTGGCGCAGCGAAGATGCGGGTGAGAGTTGGGATTACATCAACGATGGCATTCAGCCCAGCACGCGCATGGTGATTGCGGTCACGCCGGCTGCACCTGACAATGTGTATGTTCTTTCGACAGGAACGTATGAATACCGTGGTTTTTTCAAATCCGACGACTCGGGACTGAACTTCGAGGAAATGAGCGATTCACCCAATATCATGGGATGGAGCGCTGGCGGTGACGGCGAAGGCGGTCAGGCCTGGTATGACCTTTGCTTGGAGGCAGATCCT
>CAJQMI010000078.1 GCA_905479395.1 uncultured Flavobacteriales bacterium | reverse complement strand
GTCTGCAGCAAGTATTTCAGTGGTCAGAGAATCTGATGAAACGGTGGTTTGGGAGCTTGATCTCGCACCTGACAATGCCGTCGATTTTCCCTTCACTGCGGAAGCCGCAATACCAGCGGACGCTGAAGCTGGTGAGTATCACCTCGAAATGACCGCAACAGATGCAGCTGGAAATGCCATGGAAACAGGCTTCCACGTAGAAGTTGAGTAAATACGAGTTCTGACGCTGTCTGCAGCGTTATTTTCAAAAGCTTCTCT
Organism: uncultured Flavobacteriales bacterium; assembly: GCA_905479395.1. Classification (GTDB taxonomy): domain Bacteria; phylum Bacteroidota; class Bacteroidia; order Flavobacteriales_D; family Sanyastnellaceae; genus UA16. Next base: position 7,369 of record CAJQMI010000078.1, on the reverse strand, counting down.
GCCCTCATGGGCGGGGGAGCTTTTTTTTTTGCATTTTTCGAAAAGCTAATTCATCATCATGCGCATTCCACTTCTGCTTGTCAATTGCTTTTTGTTCTCTGTCGCTTCGGCACAGTATTCCATGCCACATGAAGAATCTCCGCATGAAGGCACTTGGCTGCAATGGCCGCATAATTTCACCTACGGTTCGGGAGCTGAAGATGTCCAGGCGAGTTGGGTTGACATGACCAAGGCGCTGACAATTGGGGAGCGCGTGCACATCATAGCCTATGACGCTGACCAGGTTGTGGATATTGCAAACATGCTCGAAGCGGCAGACGTGAGCATGGAGCAAGTGGATTATCAGATTTGCCAAAATGACGATTTCTGGGTGCGCGACAATGGGCCCATTTTTGTGCAGGATGAGTCGGGAGAGTGGCTGATTTTGGATTGGGGTTTCAACGGTTGGGGCGGAGATACGCCCTTCGAATTGGATGATGCAGTTCCCTCAGTCATTGCGGCAAACCTCAACATTCCGGTCATCGATCTAAGTGCCATGGTCTTGGAGGGTGGTGCCATTGAAGTGGATGGGCAGGGAACCCTCATGGCGACGCGTTCCTCCATCACTGGCGAGGACCGCAACCCGGGATTGACAGAAGCCGAAATTGAGGGTTACCTGAGCCAATACCTTGGAGCGCAGCAGATCATTTGGTTGGATGGTGAGTTTGGAGGTACGGAAGACATTACGGACCAGCACATCGATGGCTTTGTCAAATTCGTGGGGAACCAAACGTTGGTGACCATGAATGATGCGGACCTCGCCTATTGGTATGTTGGGGCGGGTGACCGAAACATCATTGACCAAGCTGCAAATGCGGAAGGGATTCCTTACCAACGTGTCAACCTCCCGCTAACGCAGTTTCCGGTGCAGACCACCTTCGGTCAAAATGTGGGGTTTCGTAGCAGCTATGTCAACTTCTATGTGGGCAACGAGGCTGTGTTGGTACCTGAGTATGATGATCCTCAGGATGAGGTTGCGCTGGGCATTATTCAGGGCCTATACCCTGACCGTATAGCAATCGGCATCAATTGTCAGAATATGTTGCAATGGGGCGGGATGGTGCACTGTGTTACACAACAGCAACCTCTTGGCTCCGGGACTACGACAGTGTCTGAGAGTCCGCTTCAGCGTGATCACGGCCGGTGCATCAAGCGAATTGATTTCAGAGGACGCGAAATTGATCAGCCCACTCCAGGCCAGCCTTGCATTCAATTGTATGAGGACGGCTGGGCTCAAGTGGTGGTTCAAGGCAACTGATCGCAACCAATCGCAACTGATTTTTTAATCAAAAAAAAAGCCCGCACGAGGCGGGCTTTTCTTTAGCAGAATTGCGACAATCATTGGATGATTACGCGCAGTGTTTTTGATGTTGTTGCATTCGATGTCAATTGCAAGAAGTACAAACCGCGTTGCATTCCGGACAGTTCAATTGGGGTTGAACCGGTGCCGTTGAATTCACGCACGAGGCTACCTGAAATGTCAACCAGTCGTCCCGTCCAAACTGCGTTGGCTTCGAGTCCGGAGACCATGAAGTAGTCTGTTGCTGGGTTTGGATAAATGATGGCGTCAGCAAACATTGCGTTTGTTTCGTTCACACTGTTGACTGAACCACTCTCACCACCGTCGAGTACTGTGATGGTGAAGCCGCTCACAAAACCGCCCAACATACCCAATGAATCCACTGAGATGGATTCGCAGTAGGTGTCTGAGCACCCCGCTGCATCGTCGGTTACTGTCAAGCAAAGCGTGTAAGGACCATCTGTGATGTACTGCCAAGAGGTAAACGGCTCGTCGCTGGTTCCTTCGTCACCGAAATCCCAAGCATAACTTGCGTTGATGTTGTAGTCGTATATCGTGATGTTCACAGCGCCAGGAATGGCCTCGCCGCTCTCTGTTTCGGCCTGTGCAACATCGAACGTTGCGTTGCATTGAGCGTCATCGCCTTCAGCGCAGGCGGTGATGCCTTCCACGCCCTGTGGTGCTTCGAATTCAGAGGATTGATCTACGATTAACTCGCCAGTAGGACCGTACGCTGTGTAACCGCAGGCATCGGCATAAATTACAGGCTCGGTGACAGCAAAACCAATCTCACCGGTGTTTACAGGCACAAAAACTTTGCTTTGTGCATAAGAGCCGAAACTTGGGGCGTACGTTCCGAAAGGATCGAAATCGATGGTAGCGTAGCTGCCATATTCGTACGAAAAGACTTCGAGGGCTCCACCTACCCATCCCTCTTGGGATTCATCAGTGAAGAGAATCTCAACGTAGCCACATGTAAAGTCAGTACCACACGGCTTCAATCCAAATACGCTTCCAGCTCCAAAATCCGTATCGTCCATGGTTTCAAATAGCACGTTGCCGTTTTCATCCACGACTTCATACGAAGGCCATCCCGATCCATTGATGTCTGTGTATAAGACGTCAATCGTTGAGCCTTCGTTTGCAGCGAATGTGAAAGAGCTCGTGCCGAGTTCTTCAGGAAATCCGTCATTGTCTGCATCAGTCGCCAACTCATTGTTCGTTTCAGAAGTAATCATCGTGCCGTCGACGTAGACGTCCACTGTTGATCCTCCCCAATCTTCCCAATCACTCGAATTGTACAAGTTGATGGTCCAAGTTCCGCATGTGCCTTCCACTGTTGGGATGTCCAACGGTAACACTTCGGCCAATGAATGCACGACACCATTGTAAGCAAGAATGTCCACGATTTCAATCGCTGCTCCGGAAGCTGTCGCACCGGCGTCGCCGAGTCCAATCTCGATGGTCTCTCCGCTTATGGTTGTCAACACTTGACCGTCACTCAAATCGCCACTTTGGTATACACCGACGACGATGTGACGTTCAACGAATTCGTCTACGTTTTGTGAGTTGATGAAAGCGTTTGCATCGGCATAGCCATTGATTAGGGCATACGCATTCACTGCGTCATCAGAAGGGGCAAACACAGTATATGGTCCTGGAAGCGGATCACCATTGTTGTCATCGTCTGCTTCAAGTGCCTGAGCACTTAAGTATTCGACCAAATAAGCATTGATGATTCCAGACATGAATGACGTGTGCGCTTCACTCTGTGCGATTGCCGAAACGACAGTTGCCTCAGGATACCCACTTGGGGCCATTGTTTTGTCGATCACGTGAATGACGCCGTTTTCTGCAACGATATCGGTTTGGATCACATTGGCATCATTGATCATGACGCCCGCTCCGACAGATACACTGAGGCTTTGGCCTTGTAGCGTCGGCAACGACATGCCGTCGGCCAGATCAGCCGCCATGTACGTGCCGGTTACGATGTGGTAATTCAATGCGGTAGGCAAGTCCGAAAAGCCAGCCAAGTCCCATTGGTTCAGATTCATCAAAGCCATGACTTCTGCCACCGCGTCTTGGTTTGGTACAAAAACGGTGTATTCGTTGTCTTCGTCACTTAGCTGTTCGAGGTTGAACCCTTGGAGGACATAACCTGAGTTGAAGCAACACGGCTCAGGGACAGAGTCGTTGGTGTACATGATTCCGTTCAAAGCATCGTCCAGTGTAAAGGACCATTGCGCGTTGGCGATCGGTCCGACTATCAGTGCTAAGCAAAGTGCCGCACTCGTCTTGAGAATATTTGCAATCATTTGAAGTTGGTTTCGATTTTGTTTGCTGTCATTACCAACCCCGGTCGGGTTACGTGACAAACCGGCTTTCGTTTGGGTTTATTTTGAGTATGAATGATCATGACAATGGTATAAAGACATTGAATGCGGGTTTTGTTTCACTTTTTTTTCGCTGGACTCGTTGAGGCCACGCAAGGGAAGACTGGCAAAAGCATTAAATTGCGCGCAGTCATGCGAACTGCACTGTTTTTTCTCATTCTGTCATTCCCGGGCATCGGTCAAGGCCAAATGTTGCGGGCCATTGCCCGCGACGGGTTGCCACTTCATGCTGAGCCTTCAAGATTGTCCGAGGTGCTTGCAGTTGTGCCTTTTGGTGCTGAAGTTGTGGGCGAAGCGCATGTTGACCAACGCGAACAGGTCGATGGAATGACTGGGTTTTGGGTTCCTATTTTCCATGAAGGCAAGGCCGGTTATGGTTTTTCTGCACATCTGCTTCCTGCGATTCGGCCGATTTCGGATTGGGAACTGAAAGGATCTACCGATTGCATCATCCTTCCGAGGTCCAGACCGCATACACAGTTTGAACCTGAGCTCCGGCCGAACACGTTTCAGGCCAATTTTTATCATCCTGATTATTTCTGGTACGGAATGAAAATGCGAGACGGCGATCTGATCTTCGAGCCAGTTCAAGTGGTGGTATCACATTATTCATATGCCCCAGAACGTGTCGGCGATATGCCAGAAGATTACCGTGAGACTGGTTTTTTCTACGAAGTTTTGGATTCTGTTGCCTTTGATCGGTTGGTCGTTTCAAAGCAAAAGATGCCGGCAACCGCCCTACCGTCCGAGGAAACGAATGTATCACTCATCGAACACCCTTATCCAGACCCGTCCCGCGGAGTTTCTGTGGTCTTTGAATCGAATGACAGAAAGTATAGTATGGCGTCTGTTCTTTCGCCCGATGCTCACCAGTTGGACGTTGAGCTGCTCATCGATGCGGCCTCGGTGGATACATTGTATCAAGGTTACGGTCAAACCTTTTTGCATGTGGTGTGGACCGGTGATTTGAATGGAGATGGAGCGTTGGATTTTCTAATCAAAGAAGAATCGCTTGCTGATTGCTGTGGCTGCCATGCCTATTTGAGATACGCCTATTCTCGCCAAAGTGATGAGGACCTTCACTATGATTTCACCAATGACTTTTGGTGAATCTGGCACACGGGTGCACCCCGTGACTTTTATCCAAAACTGGAGATTTTGCATCGTCTTGCTGCTATGTCTCGGGATGTCTTTCGCTGCGTTTTCGCAGGGAGATCCCTTCGTGGAACTGAGCGAAAAATATGACCGCGACCAACGCTATTTTGCTACGATTGGCGGCGATTCGATTGAAATGAATCTCGAGTTTGATGGCACCATCCATCCCGAATTTGCCAGTGTATACCAATGGTTTGGAGCGGTTTCAGGGCATTATCGATGGAAAGGGTCAGAAGAGCGTGTTCCGCTGAAGGGGGTTTTGTGGAACCCCGATAGCCTATCGCTTTATGTCCCAGATGTAGCGGAGGATCAATCATGTTGGTTGGATGTGCCAAATCCCGATTCGATCGCTTTTTGGGCTGCCGATAATTCGGAGCAACCTGTTCCGGTCTTGGAAGTGTTTTCCCTGCAGCCGACGGGTGGGCTTTGGAAAAAAGGCATTGCATCAAAGCCCGTTCAGGGAATTGACTTCGAAGCACACGGACTGCAGCGCACAGCGGTTTTAGAGGTTGTAAACGCGAACGGAGTTGTTCGTCATGTGGATGTATCTGAATTGATTTGTCAGCATGTTGGATTGAGCCAAGAGGAGTGGGTCGGTTACAGCGGGTGGGCAGAGACCGATGTCGTTCTCAATGAGTTTACGTTTGTCGAAGGGGGCGTCAATGTTTTATTGGCCATCGATGTGTCCGGGTCGTGCAATACGGATCGGAGTTATCTGCTCGCGTTCCAATTGGATGATGCGGGTGCGGTGGGGAAAGCGCATCTTTATCAAGTCTACAATTGCTTGTTTTATGGAGCAGAGGAGGGATTGAATCAATCTTTCAATGTCGTGCTTCACGATGCTCCGGAGGGAGGTGCATCACCATTTGCAGACGATTCATTGCATTGCATTGGTGCGTTTCAAATTGTCCAATCGGAAGTGGTTGTTGAAAAAGCGTGGAGCGGCATTATGAGTCGAAGCCCTCTGCCCTAGTGGAGGTTCGGAAAGCTTGTTGATCAATTCGATAAAAAGAACAATACTTGACTTCAGTTGTCCCTTGAGCATGGGACGCAAGCGAGATTTGAAAAACGTCAATGGACGACGACCACCGCAGTTTGAGGCCACAAGCCTTGAAGCCATGAATGAATGGGGTGCGTCGTTGGAACGCATGACCGAACGCCGTCGCATGCACAATGAACGCCATGCACCGAAGCGCAAACCCAAGTCTTGAGGCAAGAGCAGAATTAACCGATATGGGCTTATTTTTGGAACAATGACTGCCACGCAACTCCATCAATGTCTGCCCGGTCCTCGATCGCAGTGGTTTTTGGCATTTTTGTTGCTGCTCATTTTACCGGAACCCATGCAATCACAAGTTGTGATCAACGAATTCATGGCTTCGAATTCACTCGCATTTGAGGATCCGGACTTTGACGATACGGGCGATTGGGTGGAGCTGTTCAATTCAGGGGATGTAACCGTGAATCTTTCTGGTTGGCACTTGACGGATAACGCGAGCAATCCTACCAAATGGACCTTTCCCGATGGGGTTGAAGTGCCCGCGGGCGAATTCCTCGTTGTTTGGTGCGATGAACAAAACACGGCAGGACTGGCGTTGCACAGTTCGTACCGATTGAGCAGTGCGGGTGAAGAGTTGGCCCTCTTCACGCCGCAATTGGAGGCAATGGACTCCTTCGTGTTTGGTCAGCAACAGGCGGATGTGAGTTATGGACGCCTCGAAGATGGCGCGTCCAATTGGGCTTGGTTTTCAGAAGCGACTCCGGGCAATTCCAATGACTCGAGTGAGCCATTTTCAGGCATTACATATGGCGTTCCCTATTTTTCAATGAAAGGTGGATTCTTTGAAAGTGCTTTGGAAGTGGAGCTCACGTCGATCGAGGGCGAAGTACGCTACACGACTGATGGACGTGCTCCGACTCTGGTTGATCCGATTTATTCCAATCCCATAGCGGTTTCAGCGGATGCCTTTTTGCGTGCTCGCGTTTTTGAAGAAGGTCATATTCCCGGGCCGGTGGTCACCCATTCGTATTTCTTGGAGCCTGAACTTTCGGAGCGTCCATTGCCTGTCGTTTCGTTGGTGACAGATCCGGATTATTTCTGGGACGCCGACACAGGCATCTACGTGCAGGACTTCAAACCCGATTGGGAATGGCCGGTCAATGTGGAATTCTTTGAAAATGACGGCAACAATGAGGCGGTTTTCAATGAACGGGCAGGTGTGAAAATCAACGGACAAAACAGTTGGGTGCTTCCACAAAAGATGTTGGGGATTTATTTCCGAGGCGGTTACGGAAGCGGCAGCTTGGACTACCCATTGTTTCATGACCGCACCCGCACCAAGTTTGATAATTTCGTTTTGCGCGCCAGTGGGTCCGACTGGGCAACGACTTTGATGCGCGATGGCTTGGGGCAAACTCTGCCACAAGTAAACGCTCATGTGGATCATCAAGGGTTCCGGCCGAGCATTGTTTTCGTGAA
>CAJQMI010000077.1 GCA_905479395.1 uncultured Flavobacteriales bacterium | reverse complement strand
ACACTTCATATCCCAGCCAAACAGCTGCCACTGTTGCAACAATCATCATGATGCGATAGTGCATCGCTTGCAAGCGGGACAACACGTATGGTGTGGCTAAAGCCCCCACGACAATGAGTGCGATTGAAGAAATCAACATGGCAGTCGGCTGGCTTTCCAAAGCATCACCACTGAGGTATTTACCGAGGAAGCTTACACCTGCAACAAATAGCAGGATGGAAACAACGTATTTGTTTATCTCTTTGAAGAACTTATCCATTGGAATCGATTCAGTTGGGTGTCCGCATTTTGACGTCTGCGAATCTACGACACATACCGAGTACCACAAATACGACGGGCGTTCAAGTTTTTCGAAATCCTCAAGTTTGGCCACTTACCTTCGTAGACATGATCTCAAGCTCGCCTCAAATCGAACAATTCGTCGACCGGATGGCGCAGCATTTCCCGCATCGCCCTACAGAAGGTCAGGGAGCCTTGATGCATGCGGTGAGTCGCTTCGTATACAGCACCCAACCGCGATGCACGCTGATGATTCGCGGCTACGCAGGTACGGGCAAGACCACAAGTGTTGGCGCCATGGTTCAAACCCTTCGAGAACTGGGACAACGTCCGATTTTGCTTGCGCCAACAGGACGAGCCGCCAAAGTCATGCAGTCCTACGCTGGCATTGGCGCTTCCACCATTCATCGACGCATATACCGAAGTCGAAAAAGCAACGATGGCATGCCAGCCTTTGGTGTTGCACCGAACAACCTGGAAAACACGGTTTTCATTGTGGACGAGGCCTCCATGATTGGTGAAGGGGGTGGAAGATCTACCAGCGGTGCGATGAACTACCGCAGCTTGCTCGACGACCTCATGGAATATGTCTTTTCGGGGCAAGGCTGCCGGCTTATATTGGTTGGGGATGACGCGCAATTGCCGCCTGTCGGAGAGCAGGAAAGCCCCGCACTGAACGAAACGAAAATGCGCGCAGCCTTTGGCCTAACTGTTGCAACCATTCGATTGACCGATGTGGTTCGTCAAGAAATGGACAGTGGCATCCTTTTCAACGCGCACAACCTGCGGCTGAATTTGGAAAGTAAAAGTGAGGACTGGCCCTCATTTGAAACCCAATCTTTCGGTGACATTCAACGCATTCATGGCAATGAATTGCAGGAGGTCTTGGAAGATGCATTCCACGCATACGGGGAGGACCAAGTGGCTCTAATCACCCGTTCAAACAAGCGTGCACAACAATTCAATCAACAAATTCGACACAGGATATTGTGGCGGGAAGAATCATTGGAAGCAGGTGACCGGTTGATGGTGGTGCGAAACAATTATCATTGGCTCGCTCAGGTAGAAAACATCCAAACTACGTTGCTCGCAAATGGCGACGGACTTGAGGTCACGAAGGTTTTGAAGCGATTCGAACGATACGGGATTTCGTTTGCCGAAGTGGAGGTGAAATTTGCCGACGCACCCGAATCGCCTGTGTTTGAAGTTTGCATCAACCTCAGTATCCTGGAATCGGACTTGCCTCAAATTCCCTATGCCCAAACACAAGCATTGGAAGAAGCCATCAGCCTTGACTATCTGCATCTCGGCACCAAAACAGCCATAAGAAAAGCAGTAAAGGCCGACCCCTGTTTCCAGGCGCTGCAAGTGAAATTCGGCTGGTCCATGACATGTCACAAGGCCCAAGGTGGACAATGGCCGATGGTGCTCATTGATCCGGGATATTTGACCGAAGAGTCCATCGATCTCGAGTGGATGCGGTGGCTGTACACTGCAATCACTCGGGCACAAAAGGAACTCGTCTTGTTGAACTTTTCCGACGCTTTTTTCAAAGATTAAAACATAAACAGTGCTGGCCTCTGAGGGTTTAATGCAAAGAAAAGAGCCAAGAAAAGAGCAAAAAAAAGCCACCCCGAGGGGGTGGCTTCATTCTTTATTCAATGTTTCGTTCAGGCCATTTCGCGGGCACTGAAGTAGAAAGCACCCTCAATGGCTGCATTCTCATCGCTATCAGATCCATGCACCGCATTCGCCGCAATGCTCTCTGCAAACTCCGCGCGAATGGTTCCAGGAGCAGCTTCTGCTGGATTCGTAGCACCAATCAAGGTGCGGAAATCTGCTACTGCGTTGTCTTTTTCGAGGATAGCGGCTACGATTGGCGCGCTAGACATGTACTCAGTCAACTCGCCATAGAATGGTCGTTCCGCATGCACTTCATAGAACGCCTGAGCGTCTGCAAGCGACAACTGCGTCCATTTCATTGCTTTGATTGAAAATCCAGCGTCAATGATTCGGTCAATGATTTTACCGGTGTGACCAGCGCCAGTTGCGTCGGGCTTGATCATGGTGAAAGTGCGGTTGGTAGCCATGGCTATTTTTTGTTTTGGGGTGCAAAAATACACCTCAAATCTTTATTTTCAAGTCCTCGCTGCATCAAACAGCCTTTTGCCGTGGCGTCTTAGCAAACAATGCATCAAATGTGCCGGCCATGAGTCCATAAGACGAAGCCTGACTGAACACATTATCTTTGTACCATGAAATTGACCATACCTCAGACTTCCGCGGAAGCTATGGCGCTCGAAAACGCGCACGGAGCTCATAACTACCATCCTCTTCCCGTGGTACTCGATCGCGGAGAAGGCGTGCATGTCTGGGACATTGAAGGGGTTCGGTATTTCGATTTCCTCAGCGCCTATTCGGCTGTGAATCAAGGGCATTGTCACCCCAAAATTGTTGGGGCCATGACCCAACAGGCTGAAAAACTCACATTAACCTCCCGGGCATTCTTCAACAGCAACCTTGGAAAGTATGAGGAGTTTGTAACGTCCTACTTCGGTTACGACAAAGTCCTCCCCATGAACACGGGCGCTGAAGCGGTTGAGACCGCCATAAAAATCGCGCGCAAATGGGCATATGACGTCAAGGGTGTGCCCGCCGGCCAAGCCAAAATCATCACTTGTGAAGGCAATTTTCATGGGCGCACAACCACCATTGTAAGTTTCAGCACTGACAAAGACGCGACCGGCGGATTTGGTCCCTACACGCCTGGCTTTGAGGTCATCCCATACAACGACTTATCTGCTCTTGAAGCAGCACTGAAAGACCCCAATGTTGCGGGCTTCTTGGTCGAGCCAATACAAGGTGAAGCCGGAGTGTACACTCCCGACGAATCGTTTGTGAGTGGCGCTCATGCTTTGTGCAAAGCGGCAGGCGTGTTGTTCATTGCAGACGAGGTGCAAACCGGAATCGCGCGAACTGGATCACTTCTAGCCACCTGTGGAAACTGTTCCTGTGCTGGCCATTGTGAGCGGCAGTCCACGTACTCCAAGGCAGATGTTCTCATTCTTGGAAAAGCCCTTTCAGGAGGAGCTTATCCTGTCTCAGCTGTATTGGCTGACAACAGCATTATGGAAGTCATTCATCCGGGACAGCACGGCTCAACCTTTGGAGGCAATCCCGTTGCTGCTGAGGTAGGAATCGCAGCGTTGCAAGTTGTCGTAGAAGAACAACTCGCGCAAAATGCTCGAATCCTGGGAAATCGATTTCGCAAAGCGATGAGCGAACTTGCAGATGAAAGCCCGTTGGTTGTGAGCGTGAGGGGAAAGGGCTTGCTCAATGCTGTAATCATCAACGACACCCCTGATAGCTCCACGGCATGGGACTTGTGTGTTGCCCTCAAAGACAATGGATTGTTAGCGAAGCCCACACATGGCAATATCATCCGTTTTGCACCTCCACTGGTCATCACGGAGGCAGAGCTCGACGCTTGCATCGCGATCATTCGCTCGACCGTTTTGGACTTTAAGAAATAGCTTCGGCTCGCCGCAAAACGGCCAACATTAGAGCCACCCGTGGCTCTTCATCCACTCGTCGTTGTAAACTTTCCCAACGTAACGAGAACCGTGGTCGTGAAATAGGCATACAACGAAGTCAGTTGGCTTGAGACGATCTTTCAGTTGGCGCAGCCCTTGGAATGTGCTTCCGCAACTGTAACCGAGAAAAAGCCCTTCTTTTCGAGCCATTTCCCGCGCCGCCAAGGCACCGTCTTTGTCCGTGACCTTTTCGAAGTGATCGATGACGTCGAAATTGACGTTTTCCGGCAAAATATCTTCGCCCACTCCTTCGGTAATGTAGGGATAGATTTCAGACTCATCAAACTCGCCAGTCTCGTGGTATTTCTTGAGAACACTGCCGTAAGAATCGATGCCCCAAATTTGCACATCGGGATTTTGCTCTTTCAAAAAGCGGCCTGTGCCACTAATGGTTCCGCCTGTTCCAACTCCAACCACGAAGTGGGTTACGCGGCCTTCTGTCTGCTCCCAAATTTCGGGACCGGTCGAAGCATAGTGCGCTTCTTGATTCGATTTGTTATCGTATTGATTGCACCAGAAACTATTCGGATCTGCCTCATTGCAGCGCTTCGCCACACTGTAATAGCTATCTGGGTGATCGGCCTCCACGTTTGTTGGACAGACATGAACCTCTGCGCCCATTGCGCGCAAAATATCAATCTTCTCTTTGGATTGCTTGTCACTCATGGTGCAAATCAACTTGTACCCTTTGACCGAGCAGGCCAAAGCCAATCCCATGCCCGTATTCCCACTGGTGCATTCAATGACTGTACCCCCTGGCTTCAATTGCCCTTCTCGCTCTGCGTCTTCGATCATGCGAAGTGCCATGCGATCCTTGACACTGTGGCCCGGATTGAAGTATTCAACTTTCGCAAACACCGGACATGGAAAATCTTGGGTCATGTTCTGCATCTTGATCATTGGTGTATTGCCAATGGTTGTCAAGATGTTTTGATGAACGTTTTTAGCTCGTTGCATATGGGCAAAGGTAACGACCGAAACGCGGTTAGAAATGGCAAAAAAAACGAATCATTTCAAATTGATTCAAACGCGTAAAGTCAGCGATTCACTCGAAGTGCTTCTGCTGGGCGTATTCGGGTGGATGCCAGAGCTGGAAAAAACATCATTGCCACGCAGAGAGCAAAAATCAAGGCCTCCACTGAAAGAAGGAATCCAACGTTCAACTGCACAGGTACTTCGCTCAAATAATAGGCTTCCGGATTCAGCCCGATGATACCTGTGGTCCTTTGCAAATACACCAAAGCCAAGCCGAGTGCATTGCCAATCCAAAAGCCCTTGCTTAAGATTCGCGCCGCTTGCCAAAGAAAAATTCGAAGAACTTGATTGTCCGACATTCCAAGCGCCTTGAGCATGCCCACCATGGGCCGCCGTTCCAAAATCAAGATCAACAAGGCAGAGGTCATGTTGATGATCGAAATCAGTACCATGAGACCAATGATGATTTCAACATTGAGGTCCAGCATCCCAAGCCATGTGAACATCTCGGGAGCCTGCTGCGTCACGGTCTCCGTGATCCAACCCAGCGGCAGAGCGGCGTAAACGTCAGCTTCTGATGTCCACTGATCGGCATCGCCTTCAAGGTATACCTCATAGCCACTAGCGGCATTTTCCCAAGCTGCACCAGATGGAAGAACCACCCATCCGTCTTCCGATCGATTGAGCCAAGCTGTATCCGGCAGCGCATTAAACTCAAGGTCCCGCGATTCTGCGGTAATCATGATTTTGCTCGCCTGAACATCAAAAAGTGAATGCTGGCCTTTGCTGCTCCAGCTTAGCGGCGAAGCTCTTCCATCGACATGAACTTCATACCAGCTAACCTTGGGACTTCGGCTACCACCAAATGCACGTGCCTCAACCTGGCTCTCTTGAACCACAACCTGCAATTCCATGCCCCAGCCCGCTGTAGATTGGATTGCATGAGCGGGCACAAACATGAATTCTTCGTCGTATTCGATCAGTCCCGTGCGGTAAATCCCTCCGAGAACCATGGTCCGGGGCCTAATTCCTGTAGGGCCTCCAATCAAATATATCGTGACGGGATCGTGCAGTTTCAACTCCAATCGACGAGCCACTTCCATGGAAAGAACCACGGTGTCTTTGCCGTCAAAACGGGGCACCTTTCCCTTTACCAAAAACTTCTCAATCATCCCGTTGGAAGTTTCTGAATTCATGCCTTTCAGCACCACACCCTTTAAACCTGATTTCGACTCGACGATTCCAGGAGATGTGAAAAACGGATGCACACTTTGGACATTGTCGAGACGTCGAAGATCACCTTCAATGCTTGCTGATCGGAGGATTTTTTGATCTTTCCAATCTCCGTTCAATACTTGGATATCCGATCCGAATCCTACGACCAATTCCTTGACCTCGCTTTGAAACCCATGAACAATCGACGTCGCAATTACGATCAGCGCGATTCCAATTGCCACACCTGCAGTTGCAATCTGTACGACTGGTTTGGACCAAGTGGATTTCCCATGGCTCCCAGCAAGACGCTTGGCGATGCGCCGCGATAAGGAAGACCGATGACTCATAAATGATGTTTAGAATTCACTGCCGCCAAATTACGTCGCTACTTTAGACGCATGAAGTTTCTTTTGAGAATATCATTTACAGCTGGCGTATTTGTCATGTGCAGCGCAATCTCCTTGGGGCAAGAAGCGCCTGCCACGGAAACGTCAGAGCTATCGTCAAAGCTATCGTCAGAGCTATCGTCAGAGTTAACCTCCGACTTCCAGCATGGTGTCCTGCACACAAGCGCTCGAAGTGTTCCCCCTTTGCGGGTGAAGCTTGGAAACGAGAACATCCGCGCCATTTATGAGTCGTGCAGTCGAGCTCCGGTAGCTGTCGTTGCAAATGCCACATCTGTGATAGGTGAAGGCGCTGAAGGGCCTTCCACCCACCTGATTGACACGCTGCTCGCACTTGGAATTAACGTCAAGAAAGTCTTCGCACCTGAGCATGGATTTCGAGGCGATCTGCACAATGGCGCCAACTTTGAAGATGGCATTGATGCACAAACGAGGCTGCCCATCCTCAGTCTTCATGGCACGCACAAAAAACCCTCGCCCGAATCTCTTGAAGATGTCCGTATGATTTTATTTGACATTCAAGATGTCGGCGCACGCTTCTACACCTACCTCAGCAGCATGTTCTTGGTCATGGAGGCTGCCGCTGAGAACGGCAAAGTTGTTGTTGTTCTCGACCGACCCAATCCACACGGACATCAAATGGCTGGGCCAATGCTCAATCCAAAATGGAAATCATTTGTCGGCATGCTTCCGGTGCCCGTTTTGCACGGAATGACTCTGGGGGAGATGGCACAAATGATCAATGGCGAAGGCTGGCTCAAGGGGGGGATCAAATGCGACCTCATTGTGATTCCCTGCGAAGGGTATGCTCACAGTGACCAATGGTACCCATCCATCGCTCCAAGTCCCAACCTACCAAACGCCGAAGCCATTGCCCTTTACCCCAGCCTTTGCCCACTAGAACCGACCTTGGCGAGTATCGGACGTGGAACGCCACTGCCTTTTCAATGCATGGGCATGCCCGCAACTAATTTCGGAGACTTCTCTTTCACACCTGTGGTTACGCCTGGAGCAGCCCCTCATCCGAAACATCAAGATGTGCGCTGCACTGGACGCGACTTGCGAAGCTTGGGAGACCAATGGACCGAATCTCCAAGCGGGTTTGACTGGCGGCTCGTCTGGGAGTGTCGGCAAATTTGGAAGCCTGCAGTTGACCAAGAATTCATCTCCTCTCCTTCATTCTTAGCGAAACTTACAGGAGATGAATCCATGGCACAAGCTTTGAATGAAGAAGAATGGCCCGTTGAACTGACGGCAAAATGGATGGATGGCCTCATTGATTTTCATGCCCAGCGTGAGGCTTATTTGTTGTACCCCTTGCTCAGAAAGTAAAAGGCAATAGAAGTCGATTCTTCATATCTGTGATGAACCGCGTATCTTGCCGCCAGCAATACCTGTAACGATGACCACGTTTTTCAAATCTATCCCTAACTCGTTTGCCGCTATCACTGCTCTTGTCATTGCCTGGAGCCTTGTTTCCGGTTGTTACAAAAGCCCTGAATTCATCAACCCCGTCTACGATTGCGAATGCGGAAACATCGGATTCAACGGCTCAGATTACGCCCTTAAAATGGCTGAAGCAGTTGTACCGGATAGCCTTGAGCCACTTTCTCGCAGCTATCACATTGTTGCAGATTTGCGCACGCCTGAAGAAGTGGAAGCGCATGTCCCGGCCCACGAGCTAACCTTCCGAATGTCTTTCGATGTGCTCGACGATGTCGTCTACTATGTGCAACAAGAAGAAGTTGAGCATCTCGTGCAAATCATCAATCAAGGTGACGATTTGTTCCCTGTGCGAGATTTCAAAGCGACGGATGGATCCATTGTGATTGACCGAGCGCTGAGCGGAGGACCCGAAGTTGTGGGATTTAACCTCACAATCCGAGAATGGGTAGATAGCACACTCGTTGGTCTCCCCATTCCATTTACCGGATCTTTCACCGGCAATGTTGAGTTCTGAATCACTCGAAAGGCATGACCGATTGGTCCGTGCAAATCCAAAAACGATCTTGAGGCTTCATGTTGACCACTGATGAACCTGTGAAGGTTCCGAAGTTCGGCATGACCAGCGTCTGCTGATCAGCGCGCCACCACCATCCTGGCAAGCGCAATTGCTGCTTTGCTCTACCAGACAATCGAATGGCCGGATGCAAATGGCCTGCAACACCAATCCTCCCCGGAGCAGCTTGGGTCTGGAAGTCCCTAGGGTCATGCACAAAATCAAACGGACCACTGCTCCATTGAGCACTTCGAGTCACCTTGATTCCATCGAAAGCATCATCCGGTAAAATATCGTGATTGCCCTCTACAAGTCGAAATTCTTGCAGCGAATAAGTGGCATAAACACGAATGAGCCAATGACGGAATTCAGCCCATTCAGCATTGAGATCACTGTGAAACAAATCCCCCAACACAAGCACTCTCTCGGGACTGTAAGTTCGTATCAGAATCTCCAATCGCGCCAAACTTGAAGCGTTTACTTCCTTCGGGATGGCAATCCCATGCTTCCGAAAGTGAGCTGACTTCCCCAAGTGCACATCAGAAATTAACAGGGTTTTCTCCTTGGCCCACCACATGCTACGATTGGGATGCAACTCCAAGGTTTCTCCAGCCAATTCGATTGCGAAGCATGAAGCATTCACACCACCAGAAGTCGCACTCACATCCAACGAATCACTGCTGCTGTTTGATCAAATTCAGTGCGGAACCCGCTCTAAACCAATCAATTTGTTGGGCATTGTACGTGTGGTTCACTTTGATGGCATCTCTTGAACCATCTGCATGTTGAATCTCAATGGTCAACGGCTTACCTGGCGCAAAAGAAGCCAAGTCGACAAAGTTGAAGGTATCATCCTCCTGAATCAGGTCAAAGTCCGCTTCGTTTGCGAACGTCAACCCCAACATCCCCTGCTTCTTCAAGTTGGTTTCGTGGATTCGAGCGAACGACTTTACGATGACAGCGGTGACCCCGAGGAATCGCGGCTGCATAGCCGCATGCTCTCGAGAACTGCCTTCTCCATAATTCGAATCACCCACAACGACAGTAGGAATGGCCTCTGCCTTGTAAGCACGCTGGACAGCAGGAACTTCCCCATACTCACCCGTAAGCTGGTTCTTGACTGAATTCGGTTTGCCGTTGAAAGCATTTTCTGCACCGGTCAAGGTGTTGTTGGAAATGTTGTCCAAATGGCCTCGATAACGCAACCAAGGTCCAGCCATGCTAATGTGGTCAGTGGTGCATTTTCCTGCAGCCTTGATCAACAGACGCGCACCGGTGATGTTTTTCCCATCCCAAGGCTTAAAAGGCTCCAACAACTGCAATCGTTCTGATTCTACACTCACCTTGACTTCCACACCGCTTCCATCTTCTGCTGGAGCAACATAGCCAGCGTCCTCAACATCAAATCCTGCTGAAGGCAATTCATCTCCCTTGGGTTCTTCGAGCATGACTTGACTTCCATCGGGAAGCGTGAGAGGATCCGTAATCGGATTGAAAGTCAAATCGCCCGCAATGGCCAGAGCTGTCACCAATTCCGGAGACCCTACAAAGGCATGGGTATTTGGATTGCCGTCTGCTCGCTTGGAGAAGTTCCGATTGAATGAGTGAACAATGGAATTCTTTTCCTTCTTCTCAGCACCTGCTCTTGCCCATTGACCGATGCATGGTCCGCAGGCGTTTGCAAAGACGCTGCCTCCCATTTTTTCAAAGGTTGCAATAAAGCCGTCGCGATCGATTGTGTAACGCACCAACTCCGATCCCGGCGTGATGGTCAAATGAGCTTTCGCTTCAATTCCTTTTTCTACGGCCTGGTTGGCAATGCTTGCCGATCGGCTTATGTCTTCATAGCTCGAGTTGGTGCATGAACCAATCAGGCCATATTCCAACGAAGTGGGCCAGTCATTTTTGGCTGCCGCTTCCTTCATCTTGCTGATTGGCGTGGCCAAATCGGGTGTGAAAGGACCGTTCAGGTGCGGCTCAAGCTCGTTCAAATCGATCTCAAGCACTTCGTCGAAGTACGCCTCTGGATTGGCATAAACTTCTGGAT
The DNA here is from genome assembly GCA_905479395.1 of uncultured Flavobacteriales bacterium. Taxonomy (GTDB): domain Bacteria; phylum Bacteroidota; class Bacteroidia; order Flavobacteriales_D; family Sanyastnellaceae; genus UA16. The sequence goes on along the minus strand of CAJQMI010000077.1, from coordinate 1,933 downwards.
CACCGGTGAGGTGCTCACGAACGGTATTCGCCATCTCGGCAACGTCGGCACGACCGGTAGCTCGGAGGTACCGCTCCATGCTCTCATCGTATCCAAACGTCGAGGTGGTGGCGCCAATTTCTGCGCCCATATTGCAAATGGTGCCTTTTCCAGTGCAGCTCAATGATTCAGCTCCCTCCCCAAAGTATTCAACGATGCAACCTGTGCCCCCTTTGACGGTGAGCACTCCGGCTACCTTCAATATCACATCCTTGGCCGAAGCCCATCCAGAAAGCTTGCCCGTAAGTTTAATGCCAATCAGTTTCGGAAACTTCAATTCCCAAGGCATGCCCGCCATGACATCCACTGCGTCTGCTCCGCCAACACCGACCGCGACCATTCCCAATCCGCCTGCGTTGACCGTGTGCGAATCGGTTCCAATCATCATGCCTCCCGGGAAGGCGTAATTTTCCAATACCACCTGGTGAATGATTCCTCCTCCTGGCTTCCAGAATCCAATGCCAAACTTGTCGGAAACAGACTCCAAGAAATTGTAGACCTCATTGTTTTTATTAATCGCCTCCTGAAGATCTGAATCTGCTTGAACCTTGGCTTGGATCAAGTGATCACAATGCACCGTTGAAGGAACAGCAGCCTTGGCTTTTCCAGCCTGCATAAATTGCAGCAATGCCATTTGAGCCGTTGCATCTTGCATTGCCACACGGTCAGGTGTAAAGTCTACGTAATCCGCACCACGGCTGTACGCTTGTTGTGCGTCTCCCTCCCAGAGGTGGGTGTACAATATTTTCTCAGCCAATGTCAAGTTCTTACCCGTCATGCGACGAGCTGCAGCTACATTCTTAGGGAATCGCTCATAAACAGAGCGGATCATGTCCAAATCAAAAGTCATCTTCTCTTTTCTTTAGGCTGCAAATGTAAGCAGTACATTCGCACAACATGAAAAGGGAGCTACTCATTGAAATGATGCGAATCGCCTTGCGGTCGATTCGAAGCAATTTGCTCCGCACATCGCTCACCATCGCCATCATTGGACTCGGCATCATGGCCCTCATTAGTATGACGACTGCCACATCATCTTTGGAGGCCAATGTTACCCAGCAGTTCTCTTCTTTGGGAACTGATGTTTTTACTTTCAGGCAACGAACGGAATCAGGAGTCAGTCGAGGACAACGCGTGAAGGCAGGCACACCGATCAGCTATGAAGAAGCTCAAAGCTTCTCAGGCGAAGCGTCCGATGAAATCACCGTCAGTTATTCGGTCTTCGGCACCAGCCAAGCCACTTTATCACGGAAACAGTCACAAACAAACCCGAACATCCAAATCCTTGGAATCGAAGAGAACTACTTAGAGGTAAGCGGATATGATTTGGACAAAGGTAGAAATCTCACTCCCAAAGAGGCTCGCTCCTCACAACGACTGGCACTGATCGGGTCCGATTTAGCCGCCGACTTATTTGACCCCTGGGAAGAGCCCGTGGGCGAAGAGTTCTCACTCGGTTCGCAGCGATATCAAGTCATCGGAGTCCTCAAATCTCGTGGACAGTCCTTTGGGATGTCTCAGGACAACCAATGCTATGTTCCAATTCCGTGCATTCGTCAACAATTTTCAGACGAAAACAGAAGCTATCGCATTTCATGCAAAGTGGAGGACCCTGCCGAGATTGCAACTTTGGCAGAAGAAGCGATGGGATTGATGCGCGTTGTTCGGCGGGACCGACCTGGAGAAGAATTGTCTTTCAGAGTAGCTATGAGCAATAGTTTGGTCGACACCTTGCAAGAAGCGACTAGCGGCATCACGATGGCGGCCACCATCATTGGCATCATCACACTATTTGGAGCTGGAATAGGGCTCATGAACATCATGCTTGTAAGTGTTTCTGAACGCACCCGAGAAATTGGGACCCGAAAGGCGTTGGGGGCGACTCCGAATGCAA
>CAJQMI010000076.1 GCA_905479395.1 uncultured Flavobacteriales bacterium | reverse complement strand
GAGTTTACAGATCAACAGGGCAACATGCTACATCAGGAGACGATAGAAAATGAACAATTCATCTCTTTTGATCATAATTGGCCATTGACTGATACGATAAGCGTGACCGTGCATTTTGTAAACGATGCGGCCAATTTGGATAACTGGTATGCTTCAGAAGATTTGCCGCTAACTGGGAATTCAATCAATTGTTTATTCGAAGACCAGTTGTATTGGGAAACAGGTGAGCCGACTCCATGGGGGAGCTGGACTTTCATTCATAACAACCCAGGGGTTGATCTCAATGCTCCTACAGGCATCGGCAGTCTTGTCGTGGGGCAAAAGAAATTAATTAAAACACTTGATGCATTGGGAAGAGAGGTCAATCAAGCGGCCAATCAAATCCTGTTCTACATCTACGATGATGGTTCAGTGGAGAAGCGATGGTTGCTCGAAGAGTAATCGACGTTCATTTAAGGTCGGGCCGAAACTTGATAGCGTCAACGCGTCCCTGCAGCGTGTGAAGGAATTTCAAACCAATGCGAATATCCCTTGAGTTCGATTTTTTTGTCCCGATTACGGCGGATACAATGGAATTAAAACGCACTTAAAACGCACTCTTGATGCAAGGGTGCAGTGATCGACTCATGAACTGCTACCAGGCCTGCACTGGCCACTCTCAAAAACCACCTCCATTTGGCACAACAATGGGGACAACAACCCTTTGAAAGGCGCTTAAAGGCTTGTCAATGCTCGATAGATGATGGCCCTCTACGGGCTACCAAATGAAAAAACCCACATCCCTCAAGGTGTGGGTTTTTTCATGCCTAATTTGCCACATGTCCCACGCCCTTTTTTCGTCGATTCTGTTGGCCGTTATCATGGCCTTTGGATGCCGTTTGGCCACTGAACTTGCTGCGGCAACGTCAGGATCAATTGTCCCCGAGCTGCAGGACTCGACGGTTCATCTGCAGGTAGCGCAGTACCCGATTGGGCCGATCGAGGATGCCGACGGCAATCTGTGGTTGGGTTCGGTGGGCAGCGGTGCCATGATGTGGGATGGAGAGGAGTTGCGCTATTTCCATGCGGAGGATGGGCTGCTCGGCGACCGTGTAACAGGTCTGACGCTGGATTCTTCAGGCCAACTGTGGCTGGTTTCGGCGGAGGGAAATCTGGGTGGACTGTCTGCCCTCATGACCTGGGATGGTGAAATTCTAGCGCGGGCAGAGCATCCTGCTGGCTTTCCGATCAATCCGGTGCGGCCCTATTTCGACAACAGCGGAGTTCTCTGGGTGCAATCGGAAGGCCGCTTTCACCGGGAGGTGAATGGGGTTTTCGAACCCTTCCCGCTTCCCGAGCCCAACTTGCCCCGGACCAACACCACAGGCTACGAACCGAAGAGCATGCGCCAGGTGCGCAACGGCGACCATTGGTTTGCCACTTCCGATCAGGGGGCCTTCCGATGGGATGGCGAAGATTTTCATCAGCTCACCACTGCCGACGGTCTGCCCACCAACAACGTTTCCTTGCACTTGGAGGATCGACAGGGAAACCTCTGGCTCAGCTGTTTCCACTGGCACTTGACCTCAGGTGAGCAACGCGGCGCCCTGTGCATGTGGGACGGCGAAACGATCACAACTTTTCCAGACATCCCGGGCTTGACCGAAAATGAGGTCTACTCCGTCCTGGAAGACCGGGATGGCAACATATGGATGTGCGCCACCGGCCATGGCGTATACCGTTACGACGGCATCAACTTCAAGGCATTCACCCAAATCCAACCTGAAAATCCCGACTTCAGATTCGGGTGCAATTCCATCTACGAGGATCGAAAGGGCCGCCTGTGGTTCGGTTTTGCGGGCGGACTGCATCGACTGGATGGAGATACCCTCGTGAACGTCACCCGCGGTGGACCTTGGGACTGAAAGCCCTGCATGGCCAAAATAGCATTTGGCACAACATGGGGGGCAACAACCATTTGAAAGGCGCTGAAAGGCCTGTCATTGCTAGATAATTGATGGCACCCTGCCTGCTACTTTCAAAATCCTCGCATCTTCAACAGGTGCAGGGATTTTTGGATTTCACCCATGCTCGCATTGAGCTTCACCCTTAGCCATGAACCATGCAAGCCACGCAAGGGCTAATTTTAGACAATGAAACGCCACATACATTTTCTTCTGGTCGCCATGATGGGGATTCCCATGATGTCAGAGGCCCAGGAATTTACAAGCTCCGTCGATTGCAACCTCCATGGACTTGTGTGCAATATATGCTCACAACCTGATTTCATAAATATTTACCATCCTGGTCCCTATTTGACATGGCCTCCCTCTACCAATGTTTTGGAATGGGAGTTTACCGACGCTCAGGGCAACTTGATGCATGAAGCCACATTGGTCGATGAAAGCACCGTAAGCTTCAGTTTCGACATCCCCATCACGGACACGATGTTTGTCTCGGTGCTTCATACCAATGACTCCGTATTTCACAACGGAAGTGAATATTCATGGGCTTGCCTCGTTGAAGACTACCTCGTGTGGGAGGTGACCGAAGGTCCTTTGGGCCCTTCAGGTTCATGGACATTAAGTGGTGGGAGTGTCGGTGTTGATGTGAGTGAACCCGTTGAGCCTGAGTGCAATCTTCAATACGATGGTGATGGCGATGGGGTTGTCACGGTGGTGGATGTGCTCGGTTTGCTCGGGGAATTTGGTCAAGCATGCGAAGAGGTCTCTTATACCATTGAAGGGAGGTGGCTATGGTCACCAAGTGAAAATGTGGAGGATGCCAATACGATGTATGAATTTGCCGATGGTTTGCAGTACACATTCTATTGTGTGACGGCAGAATGCGACGAAGCCTATTGGAACTCCCTGGATACATCAGAGGCTATTCCAAATCCGGATACGTACTCATTTGATGGAGATACGCTCACAATTGATGAGTTTCCTCAGATTGTCACATTTGATTGTGATGGCGGTGTCCTGCATTTTTCAAATGGAGGTAAACTTTGGAGACTGGGATCTGATTGCCCCTAAGAGCAATAATTGAGGATTTGCCAATGGGTGTGTCTCCAGCAGTTGTCTTGATTGCTTGGGATTGGGTTTGTTGAGTGGGGTGTGAGATATGCATTACCTTCACCTCAACCCCAATGCTTCAACACATGAAATTCCGATTTCTTAGTCTGTTGTTCCTGCTTTCGATTGCGCTTCCTAGTTGTACGATGCAAAAGCGCAGCATCATGCCTGGCTGGCATATTGAACTGCAGGGAGATCGCACAGCCTCCCAAAAAACTGAGAAGTCTGGCGCCTTAATTGACAATATTTCTGACACTTGTGCCGAGGTTTTGAATCAAGAATCAGAGCCTTTGACGAATGTTCGATCCTCGGAAAAACAGGAAATCCAGCGAGATCCACTGATTCCCGTCAAATCTTTGATGGCATTGCCCCCACAAATGACAGATCTCTCATTGCTGAAAACCCTTGACGCGGCCACAGTTACCGATTCCTCTGAAGCGAAAAAATCGAGCAGAGGTTTGCTTCGCGCTGTCGGGCTTCGTGCTGTCGGGCTGCGCGCTGTGGGGCCTTCGCGATTGCTATCCTACGATCTGCAGCACATCGGGGCGATACGTTTCTTGCTTTTCTTACTCGGTCTACCGCTTACACTGCTCGGCGTGGTTTGCCTCCTTCTGGTGGGGTGGGATGTCGCCTTCTTACTTCCTGGGCTTGCTTTGCTCACCGCGGGTATTGTAGCACTCAAATGGGCTTTCACCGCGAATGCACGTTGGGGAGAAAGAAAACGAGTGGTCGGAGACTCGGTTGCGAAGGATTCGAATCAAGTTCAAAGAGAGGCAATGGAACGAGCCCGGGATGATGCTCGGCGCGTTCGAGCTGAAAGAAGTCAAGCGCGAAAAGTCAAGCGTCAAGCTTTTTTTCAAACTCCTGCCATAAAAGCGGCTTTGGGATTTGTTCTGATTTTCGTTGCATACTTTCTTCTTTTTTGAGATAAAATCACTTGTCGGAACGGCCCTGACTTGAATGAACGTAATGCATTCGTCGGCGGACAAAACCGGCGATCTATTCATTGTGAGAAGTGTCATGATACTTTCAACGAGGATGGGTTATTTTTCGATTGAAACAAAAGAAACAGCATGAATCATTTTGCTCGTAAGCAACGCCAACTCAAAAACCTCGCTCAAAGAATCGCGCATGAGATGCAGCGCAATTCTGGGGTTATGACCGCTCAAAACGTCCGCTTGATGCGTCGTTTTCAAAAAGCATATGCCGCATTGCGTGGCGCTATTTCCAGACGTCGGTTTCGGAAATTGGCAGCAGGGCTTGCGCTGATCTTGGTTGCAGCCGAACCGCAAGCGCAGTCGTTTGCGCCAACGATCATCGATCCGCATGGATTGTCAGGCACCGAGGGCATTCCGATTTGGAAGTTTGACTTCGCAGATCTCGATTTGGATGGTGACTTGGATTTGTTTTCGAGAACACAGAACTATCCAAACGAGTTTCGATTTGCCTACCAAGAAAACAACGGCACACCTCAGGTGGCCGCATTTTTGCCGATTGCGGAGCCCTTTGGCAATCTTACCATTGATGGTTTTGACGACTTTGACATTGCAGGAGGGAACGGCTTGGGGGTGGCTGATTTGGACGGCGATGGCGATTTCGATGTTCTCACAGTTGATCGGCTTTGCACGGGATACATGACTGGTTCTGATACATCGTCCACAGTTGATATGCCCGTTGTCTTTTTTGAAAACCTCGGGACGGCTGAGTCACCGGAATTTGTCAATGGCCAGTTGAATCCGTTTGGGTTGAATCTCGAGCCTGTTCTGAACCAAGGTATCGTTGTTCAGTCAATCGCACTTGTCGATTTAGATGGCGATGATGACTTGGATTTGATTGGCACGGGAGGTCAGTTCAGCTGGGCCGGTACGCCGCCACCGTGCAGTTTCTTTTGGTGTGAGAATTCGGGTTCAGCCCAAACTCCACAGTTCGAATCAGCCGTTGAAGCCCCGTTTGGGTTGCCTGGAATGCCCCTGCCGTTTGAAGCCGCTGATGCTCTTGGCCGCGTCTTGAGTTTGGATTTTGTCGATTTTGATGCAGACGGTGATTTTGACATGATGGCGCCTGCGGTGGGTTCTATGCCAAACATCTACAATGTGTCAACCGATTTGAAGTACTATGAAAATACGGGTACGGCAACCGAGCCAGATTTTGGCTTGCCCCCAGTCTCATCTCCGTTTGGTTTGGAAATGGCAGAACTTCCGGATCGTTATGGAATGAAGTTCGCAGATATAGATTCGGATGGCGATGAAGATGCGTTTTACAGCAAGACCTTTGCCGTCCAATATGACCCGTACGAGATGACTTTTCAGGAGAACACCTCTCCAGCAGGTGTTCTTGGATTCAATCCAGTGGTTTTCACAACTGATTTTGTCACCCCAAATGTGCTGTCTGTTGGTGATGAAATTCGCATCGTTGCGCCTTGGGAAGGCGCTTCGTCATTTCAATTTCAAGTCATTGACATGGCCGGTCGCACAGTCCACGTCGGACATTCCACTTCGACGAGCCTCGGCTCCACGGGTGATTGGTTGCCAGGGCAATACATCGTCCGATTGACCCACGATGCTCAGGGGAGCTCTGTGGTGGCAAAAATGGTTCTGCTGCGCAGCGAATGAGGAGCGTTTTCTTTCGCAACGGCAGCAGTGATTGTCATTTGACTTCGGTGATCAGGTCTTCTTTCGGTTTGCGAACCTTTTTCAGGTTGACCAACCAGTCATTTTCAGCATCGCGGTAACCCAACGGGAGCATGACACAGCTTCTGAGTCCTTTGGCTCTCAGGTCCAAGATTTCGTCCACATCACTGGCCTTGAAGCCTTCCATCGGAGTCGCATCCACTTCTTCAAAGGCTGCGGCTACAATCGCTTGCGAAAAAGCGATGTAGGCTTGTTTTGCAGCGTGATTGAAATTGACTTCGGAATCTCGCGGAGGATAGCCTTTCAACAGCATTTGCCTGTAATTCTCCCAGCCTTCATTTTTCATCCCCCTCACCTCATTCACGAGGTCAAACATTCTGTTGATTCGGTCCTCGGTGTAATTGTCCCAAGCGGCAAATACCAGCAAGTGGGAACAATCAGAGACGACGGACTGATTCCATGCAACAGGTCGGATTTGATCTTTGACGGCTTGATCGGTGACCACAAATACTTCGAAGGGTTGCAAGCCACTTGAGGTAGGGGCGAGGGATATGGCTTCTATGATGTTGTCAATCTTCGCCTGTGGCACAACCTGACGATTCATTGCTTTGGTCGCATACCGCCACTTCAGTTTGTTGATCAATTCCATGTTTTAGTTGAATTTTTCGAGCAAGGTTTTTACGGCAAGTTTACCGAGCTCATTGGATGCCAATGGGCTGGCACCTGTGATGACACCGCGGTCTGCGCATACAGTCTTGTCCATCTTGGAATTCATCAAATTCACACCAAGGCTTTTCAGGGTCTCGCTCACTCCGAAGGTCATTTTACCGGGCAGGTAGCCAAACATAGGCGTCTGATTGTCCATCGAATCGGGGAAAACGGCCATGTTGTAGCCTTTGTAAAGGAATTCTTGATCGTCCAAGGTGGTGGATAAAAATGCGCCGGGACCGTGGCAGAGTGTGATGGTGAACACGTCTTTCTGATGTGCCCATCGCAGGATTTTCGCAACATTTTTATCTTCAGGAATTCCGATCATAGCTCCATGACCACCTGGGATAAATACCGCTGCGTACGATTCGGAATGGTCGAGCGAAGTTGCGATGAAATCCGAAAGTTTTAGCGGATTTTCAAAGTTGTTTTGAAATTCCTTGTAGATGGACTTGACATGCTCATCCTGCTCTGGAAAAGCCCACATTTCAAAAACGACAGGTTTTCCTGTTGGTGTCGCAATTTCAAATTCGAATCCAGCGTTTTTTAAATGAAGCATTGGCAAGAGAGCTTCAACGGGATGATTTCCCGTGGAAAAGTAGCTGCCGTTCTTCATTTTCAAGTTTTTCTGTTCTGTGAAAATTACAAGAATCTTGGATCGTTGGCCCTTGATTTTTGGGTGAGAAATGCTCTCAAAATCGGTCTTGCCAGACACGCTCATTTTGAGGGCCAATTTCGAAGGGCTGTACGAACCATCCGATTCTAATTTGGGAGCGATTCCGAGCAATTTCTTAAGCATGACGGTAGTGTTTTCAAGTTCGACAGCAAAAGTAGATTGCCGTTTTCTTGAAAAAGTTAGCCTATGGTAAGAAATCAATTCTTGGCCATATCAGCACGCACTCGGCTCAAGCTTTGCTGTGTCATTCCCAGATAGGAGGCGATGTGATAATTGGGGATTGACTGTTCAATGTCTGGGTATTGCTCAAGAAACAAACGATACCTTTCGAGCGCAGTCAACTGCAATTGATTCAAAATTCGTTTGTTTAAACCAACGACGTGTCGTTCCAAGTTTTTCCTTTGAAACAATTCGAATTCTGGAAACTGATCATAGATTTCGTTCAGTTTTTGAAAGTTGAATTCCACAATGGTGGAGTCGGTTATGGATTCGACTGTCAGTGCGGCCGGTTCACTGTTGTAAATAGCGATGAAATCACTGATCCACCAGTCTTTTATCGCAAACTGCAACGTGTGTTCTTTGCCTTCCTTATCGATGCAAAAGGAACGCAGGCTGCCGCTCATCACGAAGAATGTCTTGTTGACCGTTTGGCCTTCTTGAATCAAGATATGCCCCTTGGAAACTGTCCTTTCTTTGGCAATGGAATGGATGTATTCCTCAGCTTCTGAAGACAGCGCAATCGAATTCTTTATTTTGCTGATTAAGTTCTGCAACGGTTTATGTTCTCATGGGTTGTCGTGTTCTAGAGCAAGCTGCGTCAATTTTCACGGATGTTTCAGGAACTTGAATCCATGTGATTTTTGTGAGGATCGAACACGAATGATGTAAAATCCTGGTTGCAACGCCGAAACGTCAATGGAAGTCAAGCCAAGGGCTTGGCCAGATTGACACAATTGGCCGCGAAGGTTAAAGATATCCCAAGTTGATCTGCCGCTGGAGAGTCCGGAAAGCCAAAGTTGTTCCCGCACGGGATTCGGAAATAGCATGGGTTGCTTGTTGGCTAATTCGGATGCACCCAGGTTTGAATCCCAAGTGAGTGAGGCGAGAACGGCTTGTGATGCGGTCACCTTGCCGTGTCCCCAGACGTTGTCTCCAGCGGGTGGCAGTGTTCCAGTGTCTTCGTCTTCGCGGGCGGTCGATTCTAAGATTGAGCGGATATCCGCTGGGGTAAGTTCCGGATTGGCTTCCAACATCAACGCGACCACACCTGCGACGGCTGGACCGCTCATGCTTGTGCCAGAGAGTCTGGCAAATTCGTACTCTGTCCCATTGTATTCGACCGCGTTGGTAACGCTGTAGCCGATGTCACGGAACGAGCTCAAGGAAGACTCAACGCTTACACCTGGAGCGGATACATTGGGTTTGAGACGTTCATCGAGGGTCGGTCCATATGTCGAAAAGTTGGCCAACGTGCCACCCACTTCCGTGCCCACAGGGTTCAGGAATTCCGAGTTATAAGCTCCAATGGCGATTACGCTGTGGCCGCAGGCCGGTTGTTGGATTCCATAGTAGGGATCGCCGCTGAGCCAACCCGATTGAGCGGCTTGAAAATCCTGTCCCCAGTTGCCCACATCATTGGATAAGTGCGTGTGATTCCAAGCGTGTACACGACCGCTTTCGCTGGTCACTAGCATGGCCACAGCTACACTGGCGCTCCCTTTGTGAATGCGCATCTGCATGAACGGTCGTCCATTGGCGGGGTGCGATGGTTCGAGTACCACGTCGTAAACAATGGTGTCGTTGTTGACCACTTGTATGGTGTCAAGCATGAAGGGGCCATCGTCCGTGCTGTAGATCGGACTTTCTCCAACCACCGTGGATAAACCAACGGTGAGTTGGAAGCCCATTTCGAATGATTCGCCGACCTCGCCCCATAACGTGAGGTTTTGCCCCCAGGAGTTGGGATTGGCAGATAGCGGATAAAACTTAACCCGCGAACGGATGGTGTCTCCGGGAGCATCAAAGGTGTGATCCAGGTGAAAGTCAACATCACCATTGTTGCCATTGGAGCTTACAAACACGACTCCCTCGTCGGACATGGCGTCGATGAACTGGTTGCTTAGTGCAGTGCCATCTGGCGTGCCCCACTGCGGCAATCCCCAGCTGTTGTTGATGACGAGTCGCTTGCCGTCGGCATCTGCAACGCTTTGCATCCAATCATAGGCATCCAATGCTGAGGCTTCATCTACCATCAGAGTTGCGAATAAGAATTCAGCTGCCGGCGCCATGCCTTTGAGCCCAATTCCAGCACCACTGCCTCCGGCAATTCCGGCCACATGCGTGCCATGCGTTGAGTATCCGTAAACGTTGGAGGTGTCACTTCCCATCATTTGGATATCCAGCGGGGATTCCGCCACGGTGCCGTAGCTGTAATCACCAGGCGTCGGGCCTGCCTGTCGGTATTGATCCCAGACGGCACGGATCCTCGAAGTCGACAGGGTGGTGTCGCGAAACATTGGATGCGTGTAATCGAATCCCCAATCTAGCACGCCGATGAGCACGCCTTCTCCATGATACGGTTGTGGAAGGTTGAATCCGGCATGCACGCTGTCCACACGCGTTCCGTAGCGGACCTTGTTCACGTCGGGCACGGCACGGGAAGCCAATTCGACAAGCGCCATAGGAGTTTGCCAAAGGGCATCAAGCGCGTAGGCATTCACCCGAAATGACGCAATTCCACTTCGGTATGCTCCCGCAGTCACGGCATCTTCATTATCCGCCCAGGCGCGCCATTCGGTTTCCGATACGCCCGCGGCCAATTGTCCCAAGAATCCCACCGTGGCCAGCCCCTGCACTTCGGCGACTGGATACGCACCAGTGGCTTGCAAGAGGCTTTTGGTGTCGTTGTGGCGGGAGACCAGAACATCCAATTCTGAGAGGGCTTGTAAATCGACTTGAGCGATGTCTTGCGCTGAGCCCGATGCCGCGAAAAAGACCAAGAACGTCAGGATGTAAAATCGAATATTCATAGAGCGAAAGTAATGAAGCATCGCTTGACCTCCCGCTTTGCTTGGATGATGCATTTTGCCTCATCGCCATAGGAGGTTCAAAAATTGTAGTTGAACCTAATGACCATTTCAACGTTGAGTGAATCGGCAGTGAATTCTATCGACTCTGGCCAAAGATTGAGCGAGTCCGCCATGATGAAGTCCTCGGTGGAAAGACGAAGTGCAGCCAAAAGTTGTGGTGGTGATGCAACTTCACTTGAGTCGATGCCGTCGATTTCCCACAAATCGATCAGGATTGAATCTCCCAAGTGCAAATGATTGTCCAGGTAAGGAAAGTTCAATTCGCTGAAGACGACTTGTTCACCCGATGCATTGGGGTAAACGGACGATTGAACGTATTCACCCCATGGAAGCTGCAAGCCGACAGCGAGGTCGGGCCAGCAACCGGGTACGGCAAGCGTTGAGTCCCAGCCCGCATCTCCTGAAAAGATTGGATAATGTGGAATTTTGATTTCGGTGATGAGAATGTCTTCAGGTGAAAGTGCAGTTTCACAACTTTCACCTGTGAAGCCGTCTTCACAAATGCATGTTCCATGCAGGCATTCTCCGCCGTTGAGGCAGATGACGGTCTCGCACGGTCCATTGCTTGATTCTTTATCGCATCCCACAATGAAGAATGTCAAAATAGAGGCGTGAACAAATAAGTTTAAAGCTCCAGAGTTGCGCATTGATTGGGTGTTTATTGCGAAAGTCAAATCAATAATTTTTAAGGTATGAAAAAAGCGCTTCTTTATTTCGCTTTGGTTGTCTTCGGCACATCGTGCATGAGCGAAAAGTACATGGTATCTCCGCCATTTACAACGGTGGACAACATCGCAAAGGTTTCAGTGGGGATGTCAACTGCCGACGTCAACACAACGCTTGGGATCTCTCCATATGAGGTTTTGTCAAATGTTGATGGGGGCGTTTGGATGTCATACCATTATCGTGTTCAAGAACACATCCTTCCAATTACATCAATGGCGCAAGGATTGGATCAAGTGGGGCCGAATCGAAAGCCCGAATCTGTTGATGACTTATCCGCACAGAATTCAGGTGCTTTGCAATTTGGTGATTGGGGAACTTTGTACGTCCTCTATGTTGATGGTGCCTTTAAGTCTTCTGTGTCTGAAAAAGGCATGCAATTGGGCAACGAGCTGCAAGTCGTTGAGGGGAGTATTCGCAATCATGCGCAGGAGGCACCTGTTTTCATGGTGAAAGGAAAGCCGTACACGACAGAAGCAGATGGAACACTTGTTTCGCCCGAACGTCGTTGCCGTAAACAGCGCAATAAGCGGAGCGAACAATAAACAATCGTTGAATAAACTGAAATAAGATGACACATTATATCAAAGCATTCGCGCTCACGGCAATCATTTGCTCTGGCGCATTCGAGCTCCAAGCTCAAGTTAAGATTGTCTCTGGCAATGAGATGAGCTTCATCGATAGCACAGACCGCAAATCGTATCGCTCCGCACAAGCTGGAGACATCGCGATTTTATTGAATACGAAAATCAATAGCGACTTTTATTTTGATGAAGTTGGGTTCCCATTTCTTCAGCATGAAGAGACAGGTTCTGATGACTTTCTACAGCGAATTGCACCCGCTTTTCGCTATTATCTTTCCTCCAAGACTAGCGTTTCTGCGGGGTTGTTGCTTTCCCGAAGTGCTCAGTCGGTCGTGGGTGAAAATGAAGATGTAGAGGCTGAAACTGGGGGGTTGTCGAACATCGAACAGAGCTATGCATCACGGTCAGTTTCTTTGAGACTCACATACGACCGTTGGAACAAGCCGATTTACTTCAGGAAGTTCAATTTGGATTCTTACTTCGGAATGGCAATGAGCATCGGCCGAAATCGTTCGATTGAAACATCCAATGAAGACTATGCCAATGGCGATTTTGACTACAACACCCGAAGTACACCAAGCGGAGTGTTTGGGGGTGAGTTGTACACGGGATTGATGGCTAGATTCGATCTGTTCTCTATCGGAGCCGAGTTTTTAGGCTTGGGTTTTGATCGGCAATTCGGCTTTGGTGCGTCCGAGGTAACTTATTCATATGATTTGGATGAACAGAATGAGGCAGGCTCTTATTGGATTGGCGGAAACGGAATGCCTGATCAGTTTTTGAATCAGCAGTTTTCGTCGTTAAGAGCAAGAAGTTCTAAAATGTCAATGTACCGTGGTGTTCGAATCATGGCTGTTTTGCACATCAACTGATTGCGCTGAACACATTTGAAATTTAGAATAGGGGCGCTTCAAGCGCCCCTATTTTTATGCCGTCACGGGAATTCTCGCTCAATCAGTCGAAGGACTCGACTGATTACTTCTCCCGTTTGAAGTAAAATCGAGTAATGAAAATGCCGTTGCCATCTTTCTCACCTGCATCGGACTCAACTCCGGAATTAATGCTTATCAATTCCCATCCATCGGCCATCATGGCATTTACTTTGCTATTGATCACGGCATCATTGGCTGCTATATTTTGGAAGCGCAGTCCAGCAATGCTGTAAAAATTTAGCAACTTTATTTCTTCAAAGGTTTCCATCCGAATGTCCTTTCGGCTCGATTTATTGCGTCCATCCTTTCCATTAATTGAAACGTAATCTTCGTGATTTCGTTCTTCAGTAGCAGATATGATTCGAGAACGGCCGGCTCCGCCGGGAACAATGGATTCGACTACTGTAAAGGAAGTGAATTCGTATTGTGCGAAAATTGGTCCATCGGCTAGAGTAAGGAAAGCGATGGAAAGGAAAATAGCCAAAAAACGAGGAGCTAGGATATTACTGAGCATGAGACGAATGAATTGGTTCATAGTATGTTACAGCCACTAAGCACCAAAAATCGTTCCGATAATTCAAATTACTGTCACTCAACAACAGAATTTTTTGATGTTGTATTTTGAAAGGGGGCGCTTTTGATGTCTTTTTTGGATTTCATCAGGAGAGTGCCTTATGCTTTGGCTTTGGCTTGAATATTTGTGAATTGCATCGAAGTAATTTTGACTCGAACGTCAAACCACGAAACCTCTTTACCTTGAGCGCATCTGAAATATGAGCTATGGCAAAAAAGATGATTTACTCCACTACGCGCTTTTTCTTGACTTGTGCATCGGCGATTCTCCTGATCACATCTGTTCCATGCAATGCATCGGCCCAAGACAGCGACGATATGTTCACCATTTACCTGGTCCGTCATGCCGAAAAGCAGTCGGATTCCAATGACCCTCCGCTCACAGAATGTGGGGTTGAGAGGTCTGAAAGTTTGAGCGTTTTGTTGGATGCGGTGCCATTGGAAGCGGTATTCAGTACGGATTACAAACGCACCCAGAGCACAGCCTTGCCCACAGCCGTGGATCAAGGCCTGGATATAGAATCTTACGCAACGGATGATTTGACGGCAATCGCAAATCAGTTGCTGATCAATCGACAAGATGCCTTGGTGGTGGGGCACAGCAATACCACAGCTGTGCTTGCTGGATTGCTGATTGGTCAGGAAATGGGCTCATTTGACGAGTCGATTTACAACCGAGTTTACCAAGTGGTCATCGCGGGCGATGATCGACGCCTCCATATTTTGCACACAGCCTTTGCTTGCCCTGGTCGTTAGGATAAAAAAATCCCCGCACCGTTTTCGGTGCGAGGATTTCATGAGGTTTTACGGTTCAAAAGGACGCCAGAGCAACCTTAAATTTTGATGACCTTGAAGTTCTTTTCATACGTCTGAGTGTAACATTTGACGAAGTAGGTTCCCGGCGCATAGCCGCTCAACGATACCGTCTTTCGGTTTCCTCCAAGCGGAATGATTCCCGTTTCGAGCACCCTGCCCAAACGGTCCAGAACAATAATTTGCAGAGACTCGTCCAACAGGCCAGAAGATTCAATCTCAATGTTGAATTGATCGCTCGTAGGGTTGGGGTATACTTTGATTGTGTTGGCACCCAGTGTCTCTTCTTCAACATCAACAACGCCGCTCGGGTAAAGCAACCGTTCGAATTCAAATTCGCATACGCTTAAGTTGTCGGTGACGACGATGTTGTACTCTCCAACGGGGAGATTCATGAATGTCCCTGACGCTTGAAAGTTTTGACCTCCATCGATGCTAAATTCATAAGAATCTGATCCAGAAAGCGGCGCAATCACAATCGAACCGTCTGTGGTTAAGACAGAGTACGGATGAGTCACGGTAATTTCCAGATCGGTGAAATCGCATACGTCGACAAAAACGGTTTCGAGGAAGCTGCAGGTGCCGCTTACGTTTTGGACAACGACATCATATGCTCCTGCACTGAGACCACTGAATGAATTTGAACCACTGAACGTCTCCCCGCCATCGATGCTGTATTCAAAATCATCTGCATTTGAAAACGTATTGACGGTGATGGTTGCATCATCTGCAGACATGGACGAGGCATGATCAACCTCAACATTGGCTATGATTTCACATCCGTTGTCACCAGCGCAAAACGATTCAACAGCTTCACTTCCAAAATCACCATCGTTGGAAACAATGAGATCCCCTTCTTCATTCCAAACCTGGAAATATCCTTGGCCATAGCCGCAGCACATTCCATCACCATAAGAATCAAAAACATACAGCGTGAGGCATGTGGTGGAACTCACGCAAATTTCTTCCGTGTATTCGTCTGCTCCGCCCCCGAGATCTCCTTCGGATACAATTTGTCCCGATCCCACATCAATCATTTTCCAGGAAGTTTCACCGGGATAATTGTCTGCGAGGAAATAGAGCGTAAGGGTCTCAAAATCCACTTCCAATTCTGCGCTTGCCACCGCTGTGTTATTGCTTGCATCCCCATCATTGGCTCCATTCACACTTGTGATAGCCAGCTGAATGTTATTGCTCGCAGCCAAGAAGTCGTCTTCGATGAGAAAAGAGAAACTGCCCTGCTCCTGGGAAGCGATGTTCACGTCTTCTTCCAAGACTTCCATCACTTCGTCATTGACCAAGACCAAGATTTCCACCGATTCCATCAGCTCTTCGCCATTGTTGGTCAATATGACATTGACACCCATTTGGCCATCGCACGTCGAGTTGATTTGCCCGATGGCAATGGACGCGTCCACGGCATGGATGTGCGTTAGGATAAAATCGAGTGTGTCATTGTTGCCGTATCCATCATCAGGATCTGATACAATGCCCGTGATGAGGTAGTCTCCTGTGTTGGAGAAATCTTGCGGCGTTGTGAATTGATATTCAGCTTCGCCAAATGGCGCAATCACATCGGTGATGTTCATGGTTTCCACCAGCTCACCGTCCACCAACAAGGACAGGTCGAAATCACTCATGTCATTCAATCCAGTGTTTGCCACACGCAAGGTGACCATTTCATCCGTTCCCAAAGAGGAGGATGCCACCGGATCGATGAGTTCTTCGACTGCCAAATCATCATCGGCTTTGATGCCTGCCCAGAATGACACCCACGGCCGAGCTTGTTTGATGACCAATTGATCTTGGGCTGTGACTTTGTATTCAATGTCCATTCCAAACCCTTCGATGCCCTCCACGCCATAAAGGATGGCAAACTCATCGTGAATGGTGCCAAGGTATTCCCTCAGGAGATCAAGGTATTCGAGGTCCATGACCAATTCTCCGTCCTCTACCAAGTTGGAAAGCCGCAACACCACGTAACCAGCAGTTCCTTCCGCTGGATCTTCATAAAGCAGAATCTCCTCTGGAACGGCGTTTGGATCGGGGTTCGTAATCAGAGATTCACCCACCTGGGTGTTCAAATAGAATGTCCCTTGAGTGCTGTAGATAGGGTCGAGGCTGATGCCGACACCGTTGGATTGTTCTTCTTGGAAATTGGGATGACACAGCACGCCCATGGCGGCCATGAAGTGATCCACACGGTAAAAATCGCGTTCTTCGTATGCTCTGAAATTCCACATGCTCGCATACACCTGCTTGATCGATTTTGAGATGTGTCCTTCCTCGGGGTATTGGGTTTTGGACGTGTAAAGACCTGCGCCGCTGAAGCCAGGCAAATCTTCATTGTTCGTGCTCGAACGGCAGCGAACATTCGTGCCTGCGGGGAAAGAGTCATGCATGACTTGCAGTGCTTCCATCATCCACGGGGGCATGGGAGCGTCTTTGATGTCATCTCGAAAGTCGCGCAAACGATCTTCACGGAAGTCAATATCGTAGATGAATGACGGATTGTTGACCATGACCTCAGCTTCTTCATAGAAGTCATTGTACTGCATGAACTCGTCATAGAAATAAAACGGAATTCCGGCCCCATCCGGGATGGTGCCTTCAGGAAAGCCAAATGATCGCATAGTGGCTACATTGGTGCATTTTGCACCAAAAGCTGCAGACATGCTGAATTCGATGTCATCGAGTGGCATGATCTCGGTGATGCTCAAGTCACGCACTGGAATTTGAGGTTCTGTTGGACGAAGTGCTTCGTACCATTCATTGACCTCATCCAAGCTCGCTTCTCGAAGAAAGTAGGAATCCGCTTCAACTTTGTAGTAGATGTAATTCCCTAGCAGGCTTGCGATGGAGTCAATTTCGAGCGGATTGGCAATGTAGGCGTTGGGCACATTGTCTTGGATGGCTCGCAGGTTCACATGAGACAGCGGAGTTTGCACGACTGAAGTCATGATGCCTCCGACACGCGGCAGCGAATTCGGTAAGGCATCGTACAGCACGATGTCCCGAGAACCAGGGGTCTCGTCTACTTCCATGTGCCGAAAGAACCCAAAGCCTTCAGCAGCATGGAGCGGAATGTAATCCACATTGCCAAACACAACCGACTCGAGCACCACATCGATTCCAGAATCTTCATAATCGTCTGCGTAATCGTCGAGGTAATCATCTTCATCATTTTCACCGATGAAGTGGTT
>CAJQMI010000075.1 GCA_905479395.1 uncultured Flavobacteriales bacterium | reverse complement strand
CCATCACCAATTGCCTCAATTTTGGAAACCCGTACAACCCAGAAGTGTATTGGCAGTTTGTGAAAGCCATTGAAGGCATGAGCCGATCGTGCCGCTTCTTCAACACACCTGTGACGGGCGGGAATGTTAGTTTTTACAATCAATCTGCGAAAGCTGATGGCACAGCAGTGGCGGTGTTCCCAACTCCAACCATTGGCATGGTCGGAATCATTGAAGACCGTGACAAACAGATGTCACTAAACTTTAAGGAGAAGGGCGAATTGATCTTCTTATTGGGTGAAACAACCAATTGCGTCAATGCCTCTGAATACCTCAGTAGCATCGTTGGTGTCAAACGCTCGCCCGCCCCACATTTCGACCTAGAAGCGGAAGGCAAGGTGCAAGGGTGTGTTCGCAAAGCGATTGAACGTGGATGCATCGAGTCGGCACATGATGTGGCAGACGGGGGTCTTTTTGTCACGCTATTGGAAATGGCTATGCCATCTGGTTTGGGTTTTGATGTGGTCACTGATGATGACATCCGTCTGGATGCTTTCCTTTTTGGAGAAGGTCAAGGACGCATCGTTATCGGTTGCAAAGAAAATCAACAGGATCGATTGCTTGATTTGATCGAGGAGTTTGATGTGCCGATTGTTTTGTTAGGACACGTTACCAAAGGCAAAATCCATGTTGATGGTGAGCCTTTTGGCTTCTGCCAAGAGTGGCGAAACACTTACGATAATGCGTTGGAAGAGGAGTTGATGGATTAAGTGCATTCATGCTGGATTCATTGAGATCCGAAGTGCAAAACAAATTGAGTCAAAAGCCGTTTAGAAAGCGATGAAACAATGGATCCTCTTCATCTTTAGCCGTTCCTTTTTGCGGTCACTCGTTCGCATTGCTGGGGTGTGGCTTTTGGTTTTGGGAGGTCTTTGGTTTTACCTGAAGGCATACAGCCGGCCAAGTGCGATTCAGGACTTGCCTCACCTTAAGGGTATGCAGCTAGCCGAGGTTGAACAAACACTGAATTCCTTGGGGCTCGAAACCATTCATCTGGATAGCATTTACAGCCGAAATGGAGTTCCGTTTGAAGTGATTGAACAAGTCCCTCCACCGGGCTCCAAGATCAAGTCCGGTCGAAGGATTTATGTGACAACGTATCGAAGCACCCCGCCTTACGAGAAAATCGGGGTGAAAGAGGGTCAAGAGCCAGGAATTGCTCGGGTCATTCTTGAAAACAAGGGTTTTGAAGTGGAGGAAGTGTTAGAACCCAATGTGGCTTTGGTGGGCAGGGTGATTCGAATTGAAAATAAGAAGGGACAAGTTGTCTCGTCGGAACAACGCATGCCCAAAGGTTCGGTTTTGCGATTGGTTTCAGGCACCACCACCAAGGAACGGGTGAAGGTGCCTAACCTTGTGGGGCTCAAGCTTGAGGATGTCCGAACGAAATTGATGGAGGCAAAACTCAGCCTTGGGCTGGTCGAATACGCGTCATCTGTTGAAGATGCCAGTGATTCATTGAAGGCAAAAGTTTTGGAGCAGCATTTGAAGCCATCGGCATCGAAAACGGTGGCAGCCGGCACCGAAATAGATTTGTACCTTGGCCTGCGTTGGGATTCAGGAAGGCAAGAATGATCATTTCATCGTAATAGAATAGCTGAGCATGCGAAAGAGAAGTCGAATTATTTGGACGGCAGGATTGATTTTGTCTACGGGTCTGCTGGGATTGGAGCCTGTTTTGGCACAGTCCATAACCTCTGCCGAAGTCGAGCGGGACTTGCAATTCATCCCAATCGATGATGGATCAGCGCATTCCGAGGCGCTTCGAAACTTCCGCCCTTCTGCAGACGCTGTGTCGCACTTGAGAGGTGGTGCTCTCTCCTTGCCTTTTTTTGATGATTTTTCAACTCCGTCTATTCCGTATTCGGATGGATCTCTTCCAGGATTTGAAGCGTTCCAACGATGGGAGTTGGGTTCTGCTCGAAGGACAGAAACATTCGCAATTGAATCTCCTACGATTGGCGCAGCTACACTGGATGGGATGAATCGATTCGGCGAACCTTACAATTTTGTGGAGGTCAATACCCCGGGTTGGTGCGACACCTTGACTTCGCTTCCGATAGCACTCAATGGTTACTTTCCCGAATCCAACGTGCATTTGATGTTTCATTACCAGGCAGGTGGCCGCGGCAACGCGCCTGATGTCGGGGAGGATTTCCTTGTGTTGGAATTCAAGTCCACGGATGATGTGTCGGGCGAGGTGTTTTGGACGGAAGTTTGGTCATCGGATAGCACCGCCACCGATGCGTTTGAACGGGTTTTTGTTCCGGTGGATCAGTTTCCAAACTTGGTCAATGATTTCCAATTCCGATTTCGGAATTACGGCGCTCTCGCCGGAAACGTTGATTTGTGGCATTTGGACTACATCTTGCTGGACGACCAAATCATTCCTGCAGAGTTTCAAGTGGTGAGCGAGGTGGCCATTACAGAGCCTGTTTCCACTTTATTGCGTGATTTCACACGAATGCCTTGGAATCACTTTGTAGCGAATCCGGCTTACTATATGCGCGATAGTTTGCTCATCAACCAACGCAATTTTGGCACGCAAGCTGATAACATTAACTATGGTTTCTCGATGGATTATGAGAGCAATGTGGATGTTTATGAGGCTCCGGTGCAAAACACCAATGTTCAGCCACAAACTGCCTTCAATACGACGCTTTACATCGGTGAAAACCCGTTGGGTGAAAGCTTTGTGTTTGACACCGAAGTCGCCGACACTACGGCGACGTTTAAAGTTTCGGTTTGGCAAAGTTCCATTGGGCTCTTGCACACTGAAAAGGAAGGAGTGCCCGACAATGATAGCATTGTTTTTCTCCAAGTTTTTGAAAACGACTTTGCCTATGATGACGGCACTGCTGAAAAGGCGTATGCGCTTACGGCAGCGGGAGGCAAGCTGGCCGTTCGTTATTCCCTCGAAGTGCCTGATACGCTGCTTGGCTTGGCCATTCACTTCACGCCCTATTACACAAATGCCGATGATGAGACTTTTTTGCTCAGGGCTTGGCAAGACAGCCTAGGTATTCCTGGAGCAGAGTTGTCGGAAAACTACCAATTTCAGTCCCCTCAATATTTCAATGAGGGTTACGACTTGTTTGCTTTTTACGAATATGATGATCCGATTCCAGTAGAGGGCAATATTCATGTAGGATTGGTTCAGGCAAACGAAGTGGGCTTGAACTTTGGTCTGGACAAAAATACCAATGCAAATGTGGGACAGTTGCATTACTCCCTCGGTCTTGGTGGCAGCTGGATCAATTCCGAAATAAACGGTTCGGTTATGATTCGTCCAGTGTTGCGTGCCAATAAAACGGAAGCATGGAGTGATGTGCTTGAGAACGAATCTTCAGTTGTCTCAGGCCTCCGAGTCTACCCCAACCCTGCAAATGGCGATGCTTGTCAAATTCAAATACCTGCGGCATGTTCATGGCAGCTTTGGAGCATGGAGGGCCGCCTTTTGCAGTCAGGTCAATGGCCCAACGCAGGTGTCTATGAGTGCGATCTGACAGGTCTCTCTGCAGGCATGTATGTTTTGGTCAGTGATTCAGGTGAAAGTGTTCAAATCCTTAGAAATTGATATGACTGATACCAATCAAAGCCTTGGTGATGATCCTGCTAAGGATCCCGATGACCAATCTGGGGAAGAACTTTTCGAACATCATCACCTCACAGCAGATCCGGGGCAGGTGCCTCTGCGTGTCGATAAATTCGTCCTCAATCTCGTCTCCAATATGTCGAGGACCCGATTGCAAGGAGCGGCGAAAGCGGGTTATGTCCGAGTCAATGGAATTTCAGTCAAGCCGAATCACAAAGTGAAGGCCTTGGATACCGTTACCATCGAATTGCCCAATCCTATCCGGACATTTGAGTTGATTCCAGAAGAAATGGAGTTGGATGTTTTGTTTGAAGATGACGAGCTCATGGTCATCAATAAACCAGCAGGTCTGGTGGTTCATCCGGGTAATGGCAATTACACGGGGACGCTTGTGCATGGTGTGGCTTGGCATTTATTGCAACAGCAAAATGAGCTACCTCCAGATTTGTCCAGCGGCAGGCCACGTGATGCACAATTTGATCAAGTTATACCGAGGCCTGGGCTGGTCCATCGATTGGATAAAGACACCACTGGCGTGATGGTGCTGGGCAAAACAGAACAAACGATGACCTCTTTGAGTCAACAGTTTTTCGAGCGTTCTGTAGACCGAAGGTACTTGGCTTTGGTCTGGGGTGATTTAGAGAAGGATGGTACCATCGAAGGGCACATTGGACGCAATCGACGAAACCTAAAGCTTCAAGGTGTCTACGTCCATGGTGACGAGGGCAAACACGCTACGACGCACTTTGAAGTGCTGGAGCGATTGGGTCCTGTCACGTTGGTAAAGTGTAAATTGGAGACTGGCCGCACCCACCAAATCCGAGTGCATATGGAGCACACAGGTCATCCATTGTTTGGAGATGCTTCGTATGGCGGAAACCGCGCGGTGAAAGGAGTTCGAGGAGGGAAGTACCAGGCGTTCCTAAACAATTGCTTTGAGGTGCTCCCTCGTCAAGCGCTACATGCTCGCTCATTGGCGTTTACTCACCCCAAGACCAAAGAGCGGATGACGTTTGAGACTGAATTGCCCCAAGACATGGTTACGGTGATTGACCGTTGGAAGTCCTATTTGGGCGGGGTATAAACCCTTATCTTCTTTTGGAAATGTGGTCCAGCGCTCGCTCGAAAGAGGTTCGCGTATCAATCACACGGCTAAACGTGAATTGAATGGTGCCGTAACTGTCGTTCGTTTCGGGATTTCCGCGGAATGTACCGCCATCGCTGTAAGTGTGATTTCCAACACTGCCCGACTCGGGGTCATTGATTGCGGCAATGACTTCAGTGCTCGTCTGTGAGCTGATGGCTTCAGCCAGTGGCGAGAGGTATTCTGGGTTGGCGTACATGCCCGAAAGATCGTCAAGATAATCGGTGAAGGTCGCTCTCCAAGAACCTTCGACTCCGAAAATCCAGCCTTGGCCTAGGCCAAATTCAAATCCTATTCCCATGGGAATAGCAGCAATGAATGAGGCATACTCTTCAACTTGACCTTCTGTTCGAAGAGGACGCAGGTCGTACCACCGGTCTTCCCATTCGTTGTTGGGGTCATTCGTGATTTGGGCTTGTGGATTGTGCAGTACCCCGTAGACACCGGTGAATGCAAATGCTTTGAATGACATCTTTCCAGGACGTGCAAAATTTCTTGGATAGCTCGATTGTCCTAAGTTGAAAAGCGTAAAGTCTGTTCTGAACCCAAATTCAACCATGCGGTTGCGAAAGTTGAGATTGCGGGCTTGACGAGCAGGATCTTCTGCATTGCTATCAGCCTGACGAATGTGGACGTAATTAATTTCGCCTGAAACCCGAACGTAGTCATTTGCAGCATACCGCAAGAATCCGCCAATTGCGGGTGATGTTGTGATGATATCGGCGTCGAGTAGTGATGCTCTTGGATCGAATTTGCCTCCAATTTCTCCGAGGTAATTGGATCCACCAAGAGACATTCCGATGGACAACGGAGTATTCTGTGCTTGGGCACTGAGTGTTCCAATGATCACAGCTAAAAAGGCAATTGTATTCTTCACGCTCTGCATACGACGAAGGTGCAGAATAGGTTTCAAGTATTCAAGCGGCTGAGGGCGCTGTATTGCGGACTTTTGCACAGCGGTTATCAACAATCGGAGCGTTTTTTATTCAACTCCCAGCTGCAATGTTTGAAAGAAATCAGATGAGTTTTTCGCCCAGTTGTGTCCATTCTTCCATAGCAGAGCTGAGTTCATTTTGTACGGTTTCATACTTGTATGAAAGCTCAGTCATCTTGGCCCTGTCATCGGTTCCCGTGGCAGCGATTTCGGCATTCATTTCCTTGAGTTCCATTTCTTTTTCTGCGATGAGAACCTCTAATTTTCGGAAACGGTTTTGATCTTTTCTTTCCTGCCGTTCCCGTTCTTTGCGGGCCTTATAGGATTCCTTATTGGAAGTTTTGGTCTCTTCTTGGATGGATTTCTGATCTTTTCTAGAATCGTTCTTAATCTTGGGCGTTGGAATCGAAGTCCCTTTTTCTGCTTCGTAAGCACGGATGCTATTTGCGTGTTTTTCGTGCAGGAATTGCTTGATGTCTCCAATGTATTGCTTCAGTCCTGTTGGCGTGACTTCGTAAACCAATTCAGTCAGTGAATTCAAGAAGTCTCGGTCGTGCGAGACCACAATCAATGTGCCATCGAAAGCTTGAAGTGCTTCCTTGAGGACACCTTTTGCTCTTATGTCGAGGTGATTGGTCGGCTCATCCAAGATCAAGAGATTGTAGGGGTGCAAGAGCAGTTTACACAAAGCGAGTCTTGCTTTTTCTCCACCCGAGAGTACTTTGACCTTTTTGTCAGCGTCTTCTCCACTGAATAGGAAAGCCCCTAGAATGCTGCGGAGTTTTTTGCGAATCTCACCCACGGCTACGTCGTCCAATGTTTCAAAGACGGTCAAGTTGCCGTCGAGCTCTTCGGCTTGATTTTGAGCGTAGTAACCGATGTCTACATTGTGTCCTATGGTAAGGTCTCCGAGGTGCTTTTCGAGCCCCATGAAGATGCGCGTGAGCGTGGTTTTTCCCGCGCCATTCTTCCCGACCATTGCCACTTTTTGTTGCCGGGCGAGGATGAAGTCGAGTCCTTCGAAGACGGGCTTATCATCGTAAGATTTGGTGAGACTTGCCGCCTCGATGCTCACTTTTCCAGATCGAGGAGCGGATGGGAAACGGAAGCGAATGTCTGCCTTGTCCATGGCATCAACTTCAAGACGCTCAAGTTTGTCCAATTTTTTGATAAGGGATTGGGCAAAAGCTGCTTTGTTCTTTTTTGCACGGAATTTGTTGATGAGTACCTCGGTGTCTTCGATATACTTCTGCTGGTTTTTATAGGCTTGTTCTTGTCTCAGTCGATCTTCCTCTCGCCAAACTTGGTATTTGGTAAAGCTTGATTTAAAATCAAAGAGTTTGATGGGAGTGATTTCAATGGTTCTTGTTGTCAGGTTGTCCAAGAACGTCCGATCGTGAGAAATCAATAGGATGGAGCTTGCTGATTGCATAAGAAACCCTTCTAGCCACTCTATGCTTTCCAAATCCAAGTGATTTGTTGGCTCGTCGAGCAAGAGCAACTCAGGGCTAGCAAGCAAAAGCTTGGCAAGCTCTACGCGCATTTTCCAACCCCCTGAAAATTCGCTCATCTTCCGAGCCATATCTTCTGGCATGAAGCCAAGTCCTTGAAGGATGCGTTGAACCTGTTCTTCCTGGGAAGCACCACCCAACAAATCGATTCGCTCGTTGGTAGTCGTGAGCTCTTCTATCAGTCGTCCGTATTCAATGGATTCATAGTCGGTGCGCTCACCGAGTTCTTTTGTGATTTGTTCAAGCCGACTCTCCATGCCCTGGACTTCGACAAATGCACTGCTGGCTTCCTCTAGAATGGTCGCATTTTCGTTGTGCTCCATTTCTTGCGGCAGGTATCCAACCTTGGATCCTTTTGGCATGGTGACGGTTCCAGTGGTTGGCGGGTTCACACCAGCGATGATTTTGAGCAAGGTTGATTTCCCAGCCCCGTTTCTTCCAACCAGTCCAACGCGTTCGCGAAGGCCGATGAACAAGTCGAGGTTTTCGAACAGCGTTCGTTGTCCAAAATGGACTGAAATGTTGGATATACTTAGCATAAGGTCGGCAAAGGTCGCGCTTTATTGGAGCAAAAAAAAGCCGGTCTCGAGGACCGGCTTTTAGATTGAGTTGCTATTAATAATGCCAGAGATCATGCTCTAGAAGAAATAGCTCTTGTTTGATTCGTTCCGATTCTGCCAATGCGTCTAAACCTCTCGCGTAGGAAGAGATTGGTCGATCATAAACGTTCGACTCTTTTACGATGAAGCTGTTGAAAAATCTCTTTTGGAAGAGGTCCTCATACGTTCTTCGCTGCGCATCGTTCATCGGATTATAAGCCTCAGAATTCGCGAAAACATAGCGGCATTCTGGGTAGTAAAGCCAGAAGAGATCTTTGAATCCCTTTGATAATCCCTCGTCGTCAAACTCTTCTAAACGAGGTGCGATCCCGATGATGCGAACATAACGTTCTCCTCTTTGTCGGTCCCAAATCCAATCTTCCTTGATTAAATAACGCGTGATTGATCCTGTTTCAATGGCAACTTGCTCCGGTCGATCACCAATTTTCTCTCCGGTCTCCAGGTCGAATTCTGGAATCAGCACCGTTGGGTTCAAGATGCTGTCAACTTGGTTCGGTGTCAAGGGATAGCGAAACTCGTCATCGTCACCGGCTGGCCCGGTTCCGTAGGCAACGAGTGATCCTTCAACAAGAAGAGCATTCCGGACAACGTCAAACAAGCTCTTGCGATCAGCAATGGGCTTTACGGGGTAGTAATACGGATGGTTCATCTTCTCTCGAAGATCAATTTCTTGCCAAATGCGTTGCGTGTACATGACGTCAGCCTCTCGCAGATACGGATAAGGCACGACACGTTTCGTAATGTTGGCTTCCTTGACGTATGCTCCATCCAATACATTCGAGACTTGTGCTGATAGGTTAGCAGAAGTGGCAATGCACAGAATGAAAAGCAAGATAGGGGTGATGAACCTTTTCATATTGTTGAGATTGTTCAGGATACTTTGAGTTTCATCGTCGCCAATTGCCGTTCTGTACCGTCAGGCATTTTGACAACAATATCTTCGATATAGATCACATTTCCACGGGTGACACGATTGAGAAGTTCTTTCATGTTATCCGTTAAGCGGTTGCTGTTTGATTTTCGTTCGACCAGAGTGCCATCGCGACTGACTGAGATGCTGAAGCTTTTGACGACAACTTTTACATCGAAATCAAAATTCACCATTTTGGCTGCAACACCGGGTGCTCCAAGCAGTGTGTTTTTGCTGATGGTGCGGTCAGAGGGCTCTTTTCCAGCGAAGGATGGCACCGGGTCTGGAATTCTCTTCACGCGAAAATCACGCTGAGGCAATGACTTTTTTGAGCCATCGGGCATGGTAGCCGAGACGGTAATCTTTGCTTCTTTGGTCTTTCCTGGTTCCACTACGTAAGAACCATCTGGTTGTTTCTTGATTTTGTGGCCACCGGTGATGCGCACGTCAAGCCGGTCACCAGGCACTCCGGGAACGGATATTTCGACGGGATTTGGCAATCCGCGGTAGAACACATTCATTTTGGTCGGTGAAACGACAAGAGCAGGCTCTGCAACCGTAAAACTAGGAGTGTAGAAAGGATAAGGTTCGATGTTCCCATCGGGTCCCTGGAATCTGATCAATCCTTTGTAGTTTACATCACCAAGGGACATGCCTCGCGTGGATACACGCAGCTTACCCAATCCATCCAAACCAATTGGTAAAGTTTCCATGTCCTCATATTCAAGCATGCTTGAATCTCGTCCATTCCATTTCTGGCCGTCAACGAAGATGTCAGGAGGATTGGTACCATCGAAGGCAGCTAGCAAAACATTTGCGCGGAAACTGTCTCCACGTAGAATGTAATTTGACTCGGGCACAACCAATGGCAATAGGTTCGTGAACTTGTATGACTTGGCATCGACACTTCCGAGCAACCAGGACAGGATGTCCTCTTGGATGTCTTGGACATCAAGGGTCATTTTCGTCATGAGTGGCATAACCGCAGCGAGTGGCACATGATAAAAGGTTGCCTGCTCCCAACTCACTTCTCGGTCCTCGACCATCTCTGATGGAAAAGCGAACGTTTCTTCGATTTGCTTTTTAATACTTTCTGGCAATTCACGTCGCTGTCCCAAATTATCGGTGACCGATAAATTGCTCAAATACTCAGCGTATGAGCCCATCTTGGCTTTTAAGTCAACGGCTGTCCACTCGCCTTCCAATGGTTGAGATGGCTCAGCCAATCCTACGAAAGTTGTAAGATTTTGATACTCGTCTTTGATTGGGACATGCATCAGGTTTAGAACGGTGTCCATACCGTTCTCGTCCTGTCCTATGTATGCGCCATAATTCAAATCTCCGGCCTCATTATAATCACCAGCTGAGGCTGCCATGATTCGGGCTTTGTGTTCGTTGATATACCCTATGAGTGCTTCTGACCGTTGATTCACGATTTCAGCACGGTCAAAAAAGGGTTGGACCTTCTCCCTGTTTTGCAGGTACTTTGCCTGAAGCGCAGAACTCGTTTCGTTAACTTTAGAATCAAGCGTTCCTTGCGTGTTGCGCAAGCTCGTTTCTACTTTGACGAATCCGTTCAGGACTTCCTTTGATATGTTCAGAGCAAGAAGAGCGGTGAGTACCAAGTACATCATACCGATCATCTTCTGCCTGGGTGTTTCTTTTCCTCCAGCCATGGTTGATTCTTATTTGTAATAAATCATCGAAAGCATCATTTGCTTATCGTCCCATGGCATTTAGCATGTTGCCATACACAGTGTTGAGAGAAGCGAGGTTCTTCGAAAGTTCCGCAATGTTCTCCTTGTAGAGCTTCGTGTCTTCCACCGAGTCATTGAGGTTTTGGACCAATTGGCCCATGCCGGAATAGAGCTCTGAATTGACCTTCAATTGGTCGAGCTGTGCTCCATACATGTCATTGAGTGACGTCAAATTTTCGGTCATCTGTTGCATGGCACTTCCGACTGTAGCACTCATTTCTCCAGCTTGTTCCAAACCGGTGAGTGATTCTGAAACCTTGGCATAGCTGTCTGCAAGTTGGCTCACGTTGGTTGTGGCTGAATTAAGCGCAGTGCCGTAGTCTTGGGCAGCGGACGAGACATCTGCTGCTTCACCCATTTTTGCTGCTTGCTCGCCAAGGTGCCGCATGCCATCTCCAAGTCGTTCAATCAAATCAGATTCGATGTTGGCATCTTTGAGCATGTCATCCAATTGGCCTGTGACATTTTTCTTTGGAGGTGAACCATCTGCAGGAGTAGCGAGTTCAGGATAAACCAACGACCAGTCCGGCTCCTCGTGTGGCTTTTCAAAAGCCGAGAAGAAGAAAATAATCGCCTCTGTGCCCAAACCAATGATCAACATTTCCGAGGCATACGGGTAGTGGTTGATCTTAAATAACGCCCCAACGATAACGACAGCTGCACCGATTCCGTACATCTTCGCCATCAAATTTTTCCAGCCTTTGCTTCCTGGTTTCATCTCAAAAAAATCTTTAAATGTGGTTTCAATTCGTAAAATAAATAAGATTGATGCTGTGCTGAGTCACAGGTCTCAATCTGTGATTGGGATCAATTCCAATCTTCTGGGGAACCGCTCTTTCCACGACCCATGTAGGTCATGGCGCTCCGGAATCCAACATATGCTTTGCTCGTATCTCGGTATTCAAATGAACGCGTGCCCGTTTGACAATAGTATCCGATGTCCTTCCAAGAACCTCCTCGGATTACTTTCCTGTGAAGTGTTGGAGGGTCATCAACACGAGCGTGGTAGCTGTATTCAGGGCTGAGGTCATGAGAGAAGTCATAGACTGTTTCATCGAATGCTGTGCTCGTCCATTCGGCCACGTTTCCGGCCATGTTGAAGAGTCCGTAATCATTTGGGCTGTAGCTATCTGTCGAAACAGTTCTTATTGCACCATCCTCAACATAGTCTCCGCGCATAGGCTTGAAGTTTGCGAGCGGACACCCTTGTGCATTACGCATGTATGGGCCACCCCAAGGGAATGGACTCAACTGCAGCCCTCCACGCGCTGCATACTCCCACTCTGCCTCTGTTGGCAACCGAAAGCGCTGAACATCTGATTGGCCGTTGCTAGCGCGGTAATTGTTCATTAGCTGCGTTCTCCATGCATTGAATGCTTTCGCTTGGCTCCATGTCACGCCAACGACAGGGTAATTGTCATATGCAGGATGGTAGAAGTACTGCATCATATCCTCTGCGTAGGAGTAAGTGTAGTCTCTCACCCAAACCAAAGTATCAGGATAAACATTGATTGTCTCCTCGACAACAAATTGTGATCGATCGCTATGTCCTCGAATGCTGTGCAATTGATTCAGGCTATTTACCTCTCCAAACTCTTCGTCCAGCCCTCCTTTGCCTGCTGCCGCTTGGAAATTCATCCACCAATAACGGTAATTTAACTTTCGGGTATCGTAGCTGGCTTCATTGTAAAATTGATCAGAGCCCTGCAGAAAGTACTCGTCATAGAGAAGGTCGAAAATATCTTCGTCCGCCCAATCAATCGGTGTCTCCCAATTTAGGATATATCCTTTGTCAATGAATCGGTCCAATTCGCGGCCCAATGCATCTTCAGCGAAGAAGAAGTCTTCATTGTCATCTTCAGCGAGGGTATTTCGGAAGAGAGAATCCTTGACCCAATTGGTGAACTGGCGGTATTCATTGTTTGAAATCTCGTGAACATCCATGTAGAAAGCTGGTATGCTTACTGTTTTGGATCTCGTGTTCAATGCGAAGGGCACGTCTTGGTCACTAGGTCCCATGGTGTAGGAGCCCAAGTGAATGTAATTCATGCCGTACGGATTCACCTGAATCCAGTTCTCTCGTGGGTATACCCCTACGAGTTCACCTTGAGGACCGGCATAACAGCCAAATAAAGTGGCTGCCGTGATAAGTATGATGAGTGTCTTTTTCATGTTGCTTGCAGGCTGTGAATCCCTATAGGATTACGAATAATAACTCCAAAATGTTGCCAATTAGTATGGCTACTTTAGAGGAATCGGGGGTTAGCGTAACGATTCTTCACTGGAATGCTCTCGAATTTGAAGCAATAACTAAGGAATACTTCATGAGAACCTGAGGAGTAGTTGCGAAGTTCAGATGTGGTGGCATCGTAGGAATATCCGAGTCGGAATATTTGCTTTGAATACGTGTTTCGTTGCTTGTCTTCCATGGCATATTCCACTCCAAATGTAGGAGCGATCGCATCCGTAGGTCGCCAGCTAACACCTGCCCATAACATGTTGTCCCACAAAACGTTGATATTGACATCTGCGATGGTCGCAGCGAGGTCAGTTTTCGCCATAACGTTCGTGCGCAACACCAAGTAATCTCCGTCGAGAGGATGGTTGTACCCTCCCATGGCATAAACATGGCGTCGGGGTTGCATGCTCAAGTCAGCTAGCTCGGTTTCCATGAGATGAGTGGTGCTCAAACCAGCATAAAAAGAGCCGGGCTTTCTGATGAAAACCCCGAGGTCCAAATCGATTGCGCTCGAGCTTGTTTTATTATTGGGGATGGCTTGATCCTGGGTGTAATCGTCGATCGCAATCCACTCGTTTCCGAGTGTTTTTGAAAACATTGTAGCAGCAAGACCGACGCTAACAATGGCTCCGTTCGAAAGTGGCTCAAGGTGATACGCATATCCCAATTTACCCAAGGTGTTTGTTTCCTGTCCGAGGGCATCTGAGTAAAAACTGAGAAGCACGCCGCCCTTGAGAGCATCAACAAACGTGTGCGCTGTGAGCATGCTTGTATTGGGATCACGGTCGAGGCCTTCCCATTGGTTTCTGTAAGTGCCAGAAACGCAAGTGAGCTCACTGTTGCCCGCAACGGCAGGATTGAATGAGGCAGGTTCCATGTACCACTGGGTGAATTGCGGGTCTTGTTGAGCCATCGCGGTTGATGCGATTGCAAAAGAAATGCACGCGAGTAGGAGGATTCGAGTCATGTTAACTAGTTGGTTGTCAGCGAATTTCTCTTAAAGCAGGTCAGCCTCAAGAACGCTAATATAGAGAATTTCTAAAACTTGTGAATTTCCAGAGAGATATTCTCCTGCGGTCGATGCTATTTAAGCGAGTTTTTTAAAGGTTTGCCACCAACGTTCTGGAAGTTTTCCTTGTGTAGCTTCTATGTAATCCTCATGGCCGCAACTGACGAGGTGGGTCATTTTCTTGTGGTTGCCTTTTTGCGGTGGGTAAGGAATCTCCATCCACCAACGGTCGCTTTTGGGGCTTTTGTGAAAAATGACCTCTTGGTCCACTTCCTCCAAATCAATTACAAATTTGGTGTATTCCTCGAGACTGCATTTTGGAAGGTCCGATTTCTGTGCGAAAATCCCATCGAGAGCGTGCCACACCATCTGAGCCATAAGTTGTGCGCCCAGATTGCGCTGGTCCAAGTCAGGATTGTGTTCGAAAAAACCAATCCCCTTGATGCGATCACTCATGCCAGCATATCGAGCAAGCTTGCATGCGGTCACGGCGTCAATGCCATTGGGCCCTGCCTCGCTATGAGCGGCGTGATCACTTCCACGAATTGCACTCGCGTCGAAGGAAACCAAATCGGCATCTCGTAAGATTGGCTCCATTCGGTGAGGTCCAGACAAAACCGTTCCCAATCGAATGGAGTTGAATTGCATTTTATCGAGTAACTCCAGTGTGTCCGGATCAGTCAAGTACCCCTGGTGACCGATGTTGGTATAATCGAACAAGTAATTTGGTTCATGAAGAATGATGTCATTCATGAAATTTCTTGAATTTGAATCGTCAGGATCTGCTCCAAAATCGAGTCGAGAGTCGATGGTTACCATCTCCACGGGCTTTCCAAATGGCTCCAGTGCCCTGTACATGGCAGAGGTCCAGTTTTGACCTCCTCCGAGTACGATTGGGATGATGCCCAGCTGCATCAATTCTGCAGATACGGATTCAACCGCTGCTGCTGTATCTGCCTCGGTGAGCCCGGGTCGAAGGTCGCCAAGATCAACGGTGGCTCCCCAATGCTGATGGGGAGTCAGGCGATAAAGGCATTCTCGGATGCTCTGTGCCGCTCCGCTGCACCCTTCATTGTCTCCGCTTTTTCGACCGTCTAAGACTCCAAATAGAACCACTTTGACCCCTTCCAGCTCAGGCTGGTGGTCAAAGCGGTGAACTTCCATTCGTTCCGCGATTCGTTGCGACCCATCCGCATTGGAATAATGGGGTGTATTGACCGATTCGAAAAGATCATAAATGCCTTCCAACATAGCCGCAATATCGCTGCAAACCGAGCGGTTTTATCGGCAGCTAATGAAGGTTGCTGACACTCAAACGGGGATTATTACCTCGCGTATTAGCTCTTTTTTCGCTTGCGTGGCGGGCGTTTTGCTGCCTCTTCTATCAGTTCCTGAGCTCGAGCCCAGTCAATTGAAAGAGGGTCTTCCGTCTTTGGGATTTTTACGTTCTTTTTGCCCGCTTTGATATACGGCCCATAACGGCCTTCCAAAATCCGAACCGTTTCGTCCTCTTCAAATACTTTGAGCAGAGCTTTCGCATCCGCGGCTTTCTTCGCCAGTATCAATTCAATGGCGCGTTCGAGCGTAATCGTATGCGGGTCATCTCCGTCATCGGCTTTGATGGAAACAAAAGAGCCATCATGTCGAACATAAGGACCAAACCTACCAATGGCTGCTGTGACCACTTTGTCCTCAAGCTCTCCCAGTTTTCGCGGCAGCTTGAAGAGGTCAAGAGCTTCTTCCAATGTGATGCTCTCCAGGCTTTGGGTTTTGAGCAGAGAAGCAAATTCTTTTTCCTCATCATCGGGGCCACCTATCTGCGCCATTGGCCCATAACGTCCAATTCGCACCAAGATGGTTTTTCCATTTTCAGGGTGATTGCCCAAAATGCGCTCACCCGAAGCTCGCTCAGCGTTTTCTCGCGTCTCGTCTACATCTTTCTTGAATCCTTTGTAGAAATTGTTGAGCATCGTTCGCCAATCCATTTGCCCTTGGGCAATGACATCAAACTGGCCTTCCACGTCGGCCGTAAAGTTGAAGTCCATGATTTGGTCGAAGTGTTGGATCAGAAAATCATTGACGACAATTCCGATGTCGGTTGGGAAAAGTTTGGACCGTTCTACTCCGGTGTTTTCTGTTTCGGTTGTCACAGTAACCGTTTCTTTTTCCAGCGTGATGAGTTGGAAATTACGGGGTGTGCCATCTCGGTCCCCCTTCTCCACATAGCCGCGTTTTTGAACCGTACTCACGGTTGGTGCATAGGTTGACGGCCTTCCAATTCCCAGTTCTTCAAGTCGTTTCACGAGACTCGCTTCAGTGAATCGCGGCGAATGTTTTGAAAACCGTTCCGTCGCAACCACTCGTTGGCGGGGTAGGCTCTGCCCAACGGTCATCGCTGGAAGCCGATTGTCCTTGTCTTTGTCCTTGTCTTCTTCATCATCATTTCCTTCGAGGTAGACCTTGAGAAATCCGTCGAATGTGATGACTTGTCCTTTTGCCATGAACGTTTCAGGTCGCGTAGATACTGAAATGACTGCCGTTGTGTTTTCCAATTTGGCATTCGCCATTTGCGATGAAATGGCACGCTTCCAAATCAGGTCATACAATCTTTCTTGATCTCGCTCGCCAGTTGTGGTGTTGCGCGTCAAGTCAGAGGGACGTATTGCTTCGTGCGCCTCCTGAGCGCCTTTTGCTTTTTTCCCTCTGTATTGCTGTGGATTGGAATAGTTTTCTCCAAAAGAAGAAGTGATGTAACCTTTGGCCTGTTCGATGGCGTCGTCGCTCAGGTTGGTGCTGTCCGTTCGCATGTAGGTGATCAATCCGGACTCGTACAATGATTGTGCGACTCGCATCGTTCGACTCACAGAAAAGCCCAACTTTCGGGAGGCTTCTTGTTGCAATGTCGATGTCGTGAATGGTGCCGTTGGCTTGCGAGAGGTTGGTTTGGTTTCGATGGAATCAACCGTATGGCTTGCGCCAGCACAATCATTTACGAATCGAGTGGCCTCTTCTTCGGATGCAAAGCGCTTATTCAACGGTGCTTTGACGCCTAACTTATCCACTTGAAATTCACCGACGACTCTAAAATCTGCTTTCGGTTTGAATTGCGTGATTTCCCTCTCGCGCTCAACGATAATACGAACAGCAACGGATTGAACACGCCCCGCACTTAGCCCCGGTTTGATTTTTCGCCAGAGCACAGGGCTAAGGTCAAAACCGACCAAACGGTCCAATATTCGTCGCGCTTGCTGCGCATTCACAAGATTGACATCCACCTCGCGAGGTCGTTCAATTGCCTTTAGGATGGCTTTCTTTGTGATCTCAGAAAATACGATGCGTTTCGTCGCTTCAGGCTTCAATTTAAGTGTCTCCGCAAGGTGCCATGAAATGGCTTCTCCCTCGCGGTCCTCGTCCGTCGCTAGCCATACAATTTCTGCTTTCTTAGCGGCCTGCTTGAGTTCCTTGACAAGTTGTTTTTTGTCATCTGACACTACGTATTTTGGCTCAAAGCCTTCTTCCACATTGACGCTTTCGTTTCCTTTTGACAGGTCCCTAATGTGTCCGTAGCTCGACTTGACGACAAAATCTTTGCCCAAATATCCTTCAATGGTCTTGGCTTTAGCGGGCGACTCGACGATGACTAAATTTTTCGACATGGATTGTGTTTGAATAGGATTGCAAAGAAAGGGATGGAATTCGGATGTTTGCAAAGGAGTCTCTGAATTGGGTTCGTGAATGAAGTGAAAATTGAATGGACTGCTGGAAGATCAATCGCCAATGAAAATCAATAAAATAACAGATACAAGCTACATTTTTTGGCTTCAAAAGTGCTTGTTTCCTTTGTTTCTACTGGTGTTTGGCGCGATATCCATTTGGTCAGACATAGCTTTGCAGACACCTTATGGACAGCACCAATGGAGGCAGTGTGATGCTTTTTCGATGGCCTTGAATTATTACCACGAAGAGGCGGTTTTTTTCGAGCCAAGAATGCATTTTCAACACGGAAATGACGCAGGTTCTGGTCTTGCAGTGGGTGAGTTTACAGGGACCTACTGGCTCAATGCGCAAATATGGAGCGTGACGGGATTGAAGCCTTACCTGATGCGATGGACCCACATGGTTTTCTGGCTGCTCGGAAGTTTGGCGCTTTTTGCACTTGGCCGAGGGTGGTTTGGTGCTTGGAAATCGGCTTTTGTCACAATGTTTGTTTCGGCGTCACCACTCATTGCATTTTATGCGGGAAGTTATTTGGTGAATGTCGCTGCGCTTGGCAGTGTTTTTGTGAGTTGGTGGCTGGCCTGGCAATTGCTACAGACCGAGCGAGTGAAAACAGAATGGCGGTGGATTTTGGAGCTTTTGTTGTTTCTTTTTTTAAGCTTAGCCGTATTGTTTCGACCCACCATGGCCCTTGGATGGTTGCCCATTGCCATCTGGGCGTTGCGTCGAGGGAATTTGATGCATTGGGCTGTGCGTTTTGCACTTCCATTGACGTTGGGCGTGGGATGGGTGCTCTGGGCAAAATCGGTCAATGACGTCAACGGAAGTGTATACTTCTGTACAACCATCCGTCCGCTTTGGGGAGCAGAGCATCCAGAAATTATATGGCGTGCTTTTCGTGAAAATTTGCTACCGGAATGGTACCACAGATACGTTTTGATTGTGCTTGGTTTTTCCGCTGTCCTGCTTGGTTTTAATCGTCTTTATTCGACGAATTCTGGAGCCCAGGTGCAAAAAAGAGTGCATGCGAATTTCGAACTGAAGTCGTCAGTTTTGCTTTTAGCCCTGGGTCTAACAGTTTATTTTTTGCTGTGGTTCGAAAACTTGGATGTTCACGACTACTACCTCATCGAGTTTCAATTGTTGATGCCAATCACATTGTGGTGGTGCATTCAGAAACTCGAGTCCATTCGGTCAGTTCGACGGGACATCTATCGTGGTCTTTGGACGTTGCTGCTGATGGCGCTTACTTTTCAACTGCTCGAGACACACTTGCGCACGCGGATGAAATATATGTCGCCGACAGGCTGGTTGTCTGAAGTTGTTTTGACCCAACGCGATAGAGATGTTTGGAGTTGGTTTCATTGGGATCAAAAGAATCGATTTTCAAACTTGAAACAAGTCCAAACCGCGATGCGTGCATATGGCATTCGACGGGAGGATCGGATTATCTCTGTTCCTGACCCAAGCCCTAACATTACCCTCTCATTGCTCGATCAAAAAGGGTTCACCAATCTTTATGACGAAAATATGACAGGCGACGAACGCATTGAGTTTTACGTGCAAAAAGGCGCGTCATACCTGGTCTGCAATAGCATGGAGTGGTTTGAGAAAAGGTCAGGAAGTCCTTGGTTACAGCATCCAATTATTGAGCTGGAGGGCATGATGGTTTTTGACTTGTTGAATTCTGAAGCACCTTTGCCGGACCATGCAAGAAAGTGAGAATCAAAAGCCGAGGATGATGTGGTTGAAGCGCCTCGGGTGGGCGGGTTTTTTGTTCTTTCTAATCAAAGGACTTATTTGGTTGGCCGTCATCTATTTCGGCTTCGAACTATTTGGTTGATCTGCGAACACAGGTGCACGTTGGGCTGACATTCTGTCAGTCGCCTTTTTCGACGTAAATTTGCCAAACAATTTGCCAAACAATTTGGTACACAAGAAGCAGTCGAAAATGGATTCAGGGGATCAGAAAGAGTTGTTAGGGGAATCATTCCAAGGCACCCCAACCGTCGTTCCGGGACAGCCTACGCACACGCGAAAGCTCTACTTGGAGAGCTACGGATGTCAGATGAATTTTAGCGATTCGGAGATTGTTGCAAGCATTCTGAGTGATGCGGGATTCTCGACCACACGCGATGAAGACGAAGCGGATTTGATCTTGCTCAATACCTGCGCCATTCGCGAGAATGCCGAGCAGCGCGTCCGGACAAGACTGCGACAATTTAAGCAAGCGAAACGTGCACGGCCACATCTGGTTGTGGGTGTTTTAGGTTGCATGGCCGAACGTCTCAAGGAATCGCTCTTGGAACAAGAGAAACTCGTGGATTTGGTGGTGGGACCTGATGCTTATCGGGACATTCCCAATTTGGTAGAGCAGGTGCATGGCGGACAAAAGGCCGTCAATGTGTTGCTCAGTCGTGAAGAGACTTACGCTGAAATCAGTCCAGTGAGGTTGGATGCCAATGGAGTTACCGCGTTTATCAGCATTATGCGGGGTTGTGATAACATGTGCAGCTTTTGCGTGGTTCCATTTACGCGAGGCCGGGAGCGCAGTCGAGACCCAGCAAGCATCGTGCGCGAGGCCCATGAGTTATTCGACGCTGGTTACCGTGAAGTCACTCTTTTGGGGCAAAACGTAGACAGCTACAAATGGAACATCGATAACAAAGGGGTCATCAAAGACGACTCCCAACCGGTGGTGCGTTTCGCGGAATTGATTGACCGAGTCGCACAAGTCAATCCTGACCTGCGGGTCCGGTTCTCGACAAGTCATCCAAAAGACATGACGGATGATGTGCTCGAAATTATGGCCCAACACGAAAACGTTTGCAAGTACATACACCTGCCGGTGCAGTCAGGAAACAGCGATGTTCTGAAGCGAATGAATCGCGGCTACACGCGTGAGTGGTACTTGGACCGTATCGCAGCCATTCATCGCATCATGCCGGATTGTGCAACTTCAACAGATATCATTTCTGGGTTTTGCGGTGAGACCGAGGAAGAGCATCAAGACACCCTTTCGTTGATGAACCTGATGTGTTATGACATGGCATATATGTTTTCCTACAGCGAACGGCCGAGAACGTTGGCTCAGCGAAAATATGAAAATGACGTGCCGCCGGAAGTGAAGAGTCGACGTCTTCAAGAAATCTTGGCTGTCCAAAAGGTGCATGCCGCGAATCGAACCAAAAGCTACGTAGGAAGGACATACCGGGTGTTGGTTGAGGGCACTTCGAAGAAAAAAGAGGATCAGTTTTTTGGACGAACGACTTACAA
The DNA here is from genome assembly GCA_905479395.1 of uncultured Flavobacteriales bacterium. Taxonomy (GTDB): domain Bacteria; phylum Bacteroidota; class Bacteroidia; order Flavobacteriales_D; family Sanyastnellaceae; genus UA16. Next base: position 6,291 of record CAJQMI010000075.1, on the reverse strand, counting down.
CACGGTGGTGGTGTTTCCGAAAGAAAACGCCAAACCGGGCACCTATGTGAATGTTCACGTGCACAACTGCACCCCTGTTACCCTCATTGGTGAGATCACACAGGAGCAGCCATCAGCATGAATTGAAGGAGATGGATGCATTGACAATAAAACGAAGATTTGGGGTTATCGGTGTGAGCCCTGCGCTAGATCGTGCAGTGACCGTGGCTTCTCAAGTTGCACCCACAGACTTGTCTGTTCTTGTATTGGGAGAGAGCGGAGTGGGAAAGGAAATCATGCCAAGGGTTGTGCATCAATTTTCGAAACGAAAACATGGCTCGTTCATCGCGGTGAATTGCGGTGCGATTCCAGAAGGGACAATTGATTCTGAGCTTTTCGGGCATGAGAAAGGTGCCTTTACGGGAGCTACGGAATCAAGAAAAGGCTACTTCGAAGAAGCAAATGGCGGAACCATCTTTCTTGATGAGGTCGCTGAACTTCCAATGACCACACAAGTCCGATTGTTGCGTGTTTTGGAGACGGGTGAATTCATTCGGGTGGGCTCTTCTCGTGTGCAAAAAACCGACGTGCGTGTTGTAGCAGCTACGAACGTGGATTTTGACATAGCAATTGGCAAAGGTCGGTTTCGCGAAGATTTGTACTACCGACTGAGTCAAGTGCCGATTGAGGTGCCGAGCCTTCGAGACCGCCCTCAAGACATTCACCTCTTGTTTCGGAAGTTCACCACCGACTTTTCGGAGAAGTATCAAATGCCGCCTTTGTCCTTGAGCCCAGATGCAGTCGAAATATTGGAAAACTATCCATGGCCAGGAAACATAAGGCAATTGAAGAATACCACGGAACAAATGTCGATTTTGGAACAGGGCCGTTCCATCGATGCAGACACATTGTTGGGGTATTTGCCTGAATCGCATCGCAGCAGATTGCCGGTGCGAAATCGTTCGGTTGAGGATGCTTCGACACTCAACGAAAGAGAAATTCTCTACAAGGTTCTGTTTGATATGCGTCAAGAAATGCAGGATCTTAAGAAATTGGTCTTGGAGGTGATGAAGGATGGTCAGGTTTCTGAGGCGCAAGCAGAGCTAGTCAGTCGTGTTTTCAGTGCTCCTGAGACTCCGCAGAAAAGGCTTCCATCGGGAAGAGATGCGTCAGAAGAGTCATCATCAACGTCGAATCCTTCAGAATGGCAGGCGACATCATGGACCTCAGATGGTGGGGGGGCGTCAAATCCTTTGGACGCTGATTCCCTCTCTACGCAGGAGGTGGAAGAGGTCGAAGAAGTTCTTTCGTTGCAAGATTCTGAAAAAGAGCTCATTCGCAAAGCATTGTCCAAACACCGCAACAGACGAAAGTACGCTGCATTGGAGTTGGGAATTTCTGAGCGAACTCTTTATCGAAAAATCAAAGAATACGGACTTAAATGAAGGTGGTTTTAACCCAGATATTTGCGGTGATTTCGTTCCCGCTTTTGTTTTTTGGCTGCGGCGTCTATTCGCCCTACGGCGCGCAGACTTCAGGAGCTAAAACGTATTCTGTCTCGGCTTTTCAACTGGTAACGCCGTTGGCTTCAGCTTCAAGTGCCCTTGCCTTGACTGAGGAGTTGCGAGACCGGATCCAGCGGCAATCGACATTGCGTCTCGTAAACGCAGAAGGGGAACTTCAATTTGCAGCAGACATCACGGTTTGGGACGTTAAGCCCGTGAATGTGCAGGGAGATGAGACGGCAGCTTCCAACCGACTTACGATTGGCCTGCGGCTGAGCTATGAGAACACCATTGTGCCCGATTTGAGTTTTGAGAGAACCTTTACGCGCTTTGCGGATTACACGAGTGACCAGGATTTATTGCAAATTGAGGATGAGTTGGTTGACGAAATTGGAGAGCAGTTGTCCCAAGATGTATTCAATGCTACCTTAGGCAATTGGTGATGCCTCCTATTGATAAAGACTATGCAAATCCAAAGAATTCAGCATTTGATTGAGCACCCAGACGAGGTGATGATTGAAGACCGAGAAGGACTGGAACAATGGTCGAGGGAGTATCCTTATGCCGGGGTTTTTGCCATGTTGCTTGCTCGATGCAGTGCAGTTGAGGGGCACATGAACGAAGAAAAAGATTTATTGCGAGCAGCATCGACGATGTCGTTCCGCCAGCCATTGTTTGATCTTATTGTTCAAGCAAAATTGGTCGAAGAAGCGCGAGCGGTGCATGATTCACTGACTGAAGCTGAAAGTCCTTCGTCTGAAATAGCTCAAGTTGCAGATGTCAGCGACCATGGGGCAGTTGGAAAGCAGGGGCTCAACCCCAATGAGCCGGTGGAGAGAGAGGCGCTAATTTCAGCGATAGAGCGGAGCATTGAGAAAGATGTGAATCAATGGGAAGGCGATTCTGCAGCGTCTCAAGGAACAATTTCTGCAGCGGAGCCAGCGGACATTCAATTGATTCAAGGTGCTGTTTCTTCTCCTTTTTCCAATTGGCTGCTTCAACGGGCTTCGGAAGTTGGATTTGGTGAATCACCGTCCGCGGTTGCTTTAAATCCCGATTCAGACGCTCATCCCCGATTGAATCCATCGGATAAAAAGAGGACTTTGATTGATCGGTTCATTGCTAGCAAGCCGAGCATTGGTCCAATTCGAGATCCTCAAGAGGAACGGCCTTGGGCTTCTGAGAGCATCATGGAAGACCCTTCTTTGGTGACGGAGACAATGGCTCGGGTTTATGCCAAACAAGGCCTTTTTGACAAGGCGCGTAAAGCTTACCACGTCTTGGCGTTGAAATATCCAGCAAAAAGCACTTATTTTGCACTCCAATTAAAAAAACTGGACGACCCCGACGCAAATTTGGAGTCTTCGAACGAATAAAACGGAAACATGGGATACTTTTTAATGGCGGTTATCTTGCTGGTGTGCGTCCTTCTTGGAGGAGTCATTTTGATTCAGAATCCGAAAGGAGGAGGATTGGCCACAGGTTTCCAAGGTGCTAGCCAGCTTGGAGGAGTTCAGAAAACCACTGATTTTTTGGTCAAAGCGACCTGGGTGCTGACAGGTGCTCTCTTTGTATTGTGCATTGTTGCCGGAATCTTTTTCGGAAACATGAATGAAGATGTGGGAATCGACGAAAGCATTTTGCCGACCACCGCATTGCCGATGGAGGCGCCAACGGCTGAGTAAGCTGTTCTCAGATAGTAGACAAAACATGAGGCGTGCCACCCTGACAGGGCTGGCACGCCTTTTTTGTGCCCCGGTTTGAAATCCTGCCAACATAGCACGCTTCCGGATGAAAACCTGACATGGAGGCAGTGAATCAGGCCGCGCAATGGATTGGCACGAAAATCGATTCTACCCAACCAAATCATAAAAACGTAGACGCATGTCAATGAACATTAAGCCCCTTGCCGATCGGGTTCTCGTAGAGCCAGCAGCGGCGGAAGAGAAGACCGCGAGCGGAATCATTATCCCGGATACTGCGAAAGAAAAGCCGCAGCGAGGAACTGTAATGGCTGTAGGACCGGGGAAGCCTGATGAACCGACAACAGTGAAAGTGGGAGACACCGTGTTGTACGGTAAGTACTCAGGGACTGAGCTGCAGGTTGAAGGATCGGATTACATGATCATGCGGGAAAGCGACATTCTCGCGATCGTGTGAAATCAGCATTGAAGAAAAACAAGAAATACATTTGAAATGGCAAAAGACATTCAATTCAATACAGACGCCCGAAACGGTTTGAAGGCAGGCGTCGATAAGTTGGCTAATGCAGTCAAAGTGACCCTAGGTCCCAAAGGACGAAACGTGGTCATTGAGAAGAAATTCGGCGCTCCGGCAGTCACCAAAGATGGCGTGTCAGTTGCCCGTGAAATCGAGCTGAAAGATCCGTTGGAAAATATGGGCGCTCAAATGGTAAAAGAGGTGGCTTCCAAAACCGCTGACGTCGCGGGTGATGGCACCACGACTGCGACGGTCCTGGCGCAAGCGCTCATCGGAGAAGGTCTGCGCAATGTAGCTGCAGGGGCTAACCCCATGGACCTGAAGCGAGGCATGGATAAAGCAACTTCAGCAATCATCTCGGAATTGCAGAAGATCTCTCGCGAGGTGGGGAGCGATATCTCGAAGATTGAGCAGGTGGCCACGATATCTGCTAACAATGATGAAGCCGTTGGCGGTTTGATCGCAAAGGCGATGAAAGTTGTGGGCAATGAAGGCGTGATCACTGTCGAAGAGGCCAAAGGAACGGACACGGAAGTCAAAACGGTTGAAGGGATGCAATTTGACCGAGGTTACCTCTCGCCGTATTTTGTAACCAACAGTGAGAAAATGGAGGCTGAGTTGGAAAACCCATTCATTCTCATTTACGATAAGAAAATCTCAACGATGAAGGATTTGCTCCCGAGCTTGGAGCAAACTGCACAGAGCGGTCGACCGCTGTTGATCATTGCTGAAGATCTAGACGGAGAAGCTCTGGCGACATTGGTCGTCAATAAAATCCGTGGATCTCTGAAAGTTGCTGCGGTCAAGGCACCTGGATTCGGTGACCGTCGCAAGGCCATGTTGCAAGACATTGCAATTTTGACGGGAGGTCAAGTAATTTCAGAAGAAACAGGTTTAAAGTTAGAGAACGTTACACTTGCTGATCTTGGCAGTGCTGAAAAAATCACCATCGACAAGGACAACACAACCGTGGTCAATGGTTCCGGTGAAAAGGACGCTATTGCGTCGCGAATCGGTCAGATCAAAGCGCAGGTTGAGACAACCACTTCTGATTACGATAAGGAGAAGTTGCAAGAGCGTTTGGCGAAGCTCGCAGGAGGAGTTGCTGTTTTGTATGTCGGTGCGGCGACAGAGGTTGAGATGAAAGAGAAGAAAGACCGTGTTGATGACGCTTTGCATGCAACGCGTGCCGCTGTTGAAGAGGGCATTGTTCCTGGAGGTGGCACGGCATATATACGTGCAGCTGAAACAGTAGCTACGATGGAAGGGTTGAATGCAGATGAGACGACAGGTATGAAGATTGTTCTGCGGGCAATTGAAGAGCCGTTGCGTCAAATTGTGAGCAATGCCGGTGGAGAAGGAGCTGTGGTTGTCAATTCTGTTCGCGAAGGCGAAGGCGACTTTGGTTACAACGCTCGCACCGAAGTGTTCGAGAACTTGTTTGAGGCGGGTGTCATTGATCCAACCAAGGTGACACGTGTTGCTCTTGAAAATGCGGTTTCTATCTCAGGAATGGTGTTGATTACAGAGTGCGTGGTGTCTGACGAGGAAGAGGAGATGATGGCGGCGGCCCCTCCTGCAGGCATGGGCGGTGGCATGGGCGGAATGATGTAAATCAGGCCAACAAAATATTGAAAGCCACCCCGTTACTGGGGTGGCTTTTTTTGTGCCTTGAACCGGCCGATCCATTGTAAATTGCGCTCGATGGCAATTAGCATTCAAAACGTTTCCAAGAAGTTCGGCAACCAAATGGCATTGTCCAATGTGTCGCTTGAAGTCCCACCCGCCCAGGTGCTGGGTCTTTTGGGCCCAAATGGAGCTGGAAAATCCACATTGATGCGTTTGATATCGGGTTATTTTCCAGCGACCGATGGAACGGTGAGCGTGTGTGGATTCGATGTGTTGGGACAGCCAATGGAAGCACGCAGCTGTGTGGGGTATTTGCCAGAACACAATCCCATCCACACCGATATGTATGTCAGAGAATACCTCGAGTACACAGCAGGTTTGCATGGAATTAAGGATGTGTCAGCTGCGGTCTCGAGCATGATAGAGAAGGTGGGATTGACGCCGGAGTCACACAAACTTATTGGCCAATTGTCCAAAGGGTATCGCCAGCGAGTGGGCATTGCTCAGGCACTGATTCATGATCCTAAAGTTCTCATTTTGGATGAACCGACATCAGGGCTTGATCCGATTCAACTGGTGGACATTCGAGAATTGATACGGGAAGTTGGGAGGGATCGTACTGTGATTTTGTCTACACACATTATGCAAGAGGTGGAGGAGGTTTGCGATCGCGTGGTGTTGATTCATCAAGGCGCTATTGTGGCAGACGGTGCCTTATCTGCATTCGCTAGCAAACCAGGTGGTCTGGAATCGGCCTTTCAGGAACTCAAATTGCCATGATAATCGATCAGGATGACTCACCTGCTCAAGAGGATGTAGGCCTCAAAAGAGGAGTCATCTTACGTTCAACCGGTTCTTGGTATCAGGTTAGCGAATGGGAGACGCGGAAAGTTTTTGGCTGCCGTGCTGGAGGTCGTATGCGCCTGAACGGCGAACGCAGCACCAATCCTCTCGCTGT
>CAJQMI010000074.1 GCA_905479395.1 uncultured Flavobacteriales bacterium | reverse complement strand
CGAACGCAACGTCCCCATCGCTGGTGGCGTCTACATCATCCATGTCGATGTGCCTAACGTCGGCGACAAAACACTCAAATGGTTCGGCATCATGCGCCCAACCGATTTGGACAACTTCTGATTTGATTCCGAATTCACCATGAAGAATATCCAACACACCATCCTCGCATCCGTTGCTATTGCAGCGTGCTTGATGTTTTCCACTGCAACAATCGCAGGGAATCCCGACCGTGCCGGTTCCGCCGGCGCTGGTCAGTTGCTCATCAATCCTTGGGCGCAGTCCAACGGCTTGGCCGGAACCAACATGGCCATCACGGCCGGATTGGAAGGATCCTTCCTCAACGCGGCAGGACTGGCCTTCGTGAATCAAACAGAATTGCGATTTGCCAATACCCAGTATCTGTCCGGCTCTGGAATTTCCTTGAACACGATTGGTTTCGCAACCTCCGTGGGCGACGGCAGTGTATTGGGTTTGACCGTGATGACCATGGGATTCGGTGACATACCCATCACAACAGAAAATCTTCCTGAAGGCGGAATCGGCACCTTCTCTCCAGCGTTTTCAAACATTGGAGTAACCTATGCGAAGGCTTTTTCCAATTCCATTTATGGAGGCATGACCTTGCGTGTGGTGGGTGAATCCATTTCAAATGTGCGCTCTTCTGGAATTTGCTTTGACGCTGGCATCCGCTATAAATCCGGAGAAAAACTCAACTTTGGAATCTCTTTGAGAAACGTTGGAGCTCCGATGCGCTATGCTGGTGATGGTCTCACTGTTACTGCGACGCCGCAAGGAACCGCTACATCACTCACCATGCTGCAACGCAGCGAACGTTATGAGCTTCCTTCTTTGGTCAACATTGGCTTCGGATACCTCGTCTATGACACCGGAAACATCAATGCGACACTGACTGGACAATTCATCTCCAATTCATTCACCAAAGACCAATTTGGAGGCGGAGTGGAGCTCAATCTCGGTGACAATTTCACACTGCGTGGTGGGTACCTTTGGGAAGACGGCGTGGGCACTGAAGATGCCATCACAACTGCATTTACTGGACCTGCTGCAGGGTTTACATTGAAGGTCCCAGCAAATGCAGATGGTGCTATCATCGGCATCGATTATGGGTACCGTACCACCAATCCGTTCGACGGCAACCACAGCATCGGAATCCACTTGGCGATCTGATCTTGACAGAAATTCACATCCGGTAGCAGGCTTGTAGAAGCCGTTAACGGTTGATTTTTATATCTTTGCACCAGGAGAAAGCTCGATTCATTTCGGGTTTTCTTTTTTTGCGCCTGACCCATGGGTCAACAACTTCATTTACTCGTCCCGCCTGGGAATCAATTCTATACCATGTCGAATATCTCCTATTTCACCAAAGAAGGGTTGCAAAACCTCAAGGACGAAGTCCGTCAGATGGAAACAGTTGAGCGACCAAAAATTTCTGGTCAAATCGCCGAAGCGCGTGACAAAGGGGACCTGAGCGAGAATGCCGAATACGATGCGGCGAAGGAAGCGCAGGGACTCTTGGAAGCCAAAATCTCAAAGTTGAAAAACACATTGGCCAATGCGCGCCTTGTAGACGACTCCCAAATCGATGACTCCAAGGTGTATATTTTGAGCACTGTGCGCATCAAAAACATGAAGAACAACGCTGAAGTCACATACACCTTGGTCGCTGAGAATGAAGCCAATCTAGCCCTGAAGAAAATCTCCATTGATTCACCCATCGGCAAAGGCTTGCTCGGCAAGGCCGTAGGTGATGTCGCAGAAGTTCAGGTTCCCGCTGGATTGATTCCATTCGAGGTTTTGGAAATCAGCCGCAACTCCTGATTCAACGACAACCATGGCCAGCATATTCAGCAAGATTATCGCCGGTGACATTCCCTGCCACCGCATCGCCGAGAACGACGAATTCTTGGCTTTCCTCGATATCAACCCGCTCGTTGAAGGTCACACACTTGTCATTCCAAAAACTGAGGTTGATTGCTTTTTTGACCTCGACGACGGACTGCTTGCGCGCATCAATCTATTTGCACGCGACGTGTCACATAAAATTGAAGCAGCGATCCCGTGCAAGCGTATAGGTGTGGCTGTCATCGGATTGGAGGTGCCGCACGCGCACATGCACCTCATTCCTTTGCAAAATGTTGCAGACATCAATTTTGAACGTCCCAAGTTGAATTTTTCAGCTCAAGAACTAGCAGCAACCGCGGAGCGGATCACAGGGGTAAAAACCCCGTGAAATTATTCGACGTATCCGTCCAAAATAGCAGTCCAAACGCCTAACACACCTTTGTCATTTCGCGTCCAAATGGGGCGAACCACTCCGTCGTATGCGCTGATGTTGTTGTAATCTCCAAAGAACAATTTCGGATCGGGCCGAAACGACTTGCGACTCACCTTTAAGTTCTGCCATGTGTCTCCTCCGTCGTAGGACGATGCCACATAGACTTCCGTGTTCCACGACGGCTTCAAACGCACATCTGGATACTTTGCCATGGCATCACGGCGATCATAAAAAATGATGTGCACGTGTCCCGTTACGTCATCAACATCCATCCATGTGAAAAATTGCTGCGCCCCTGCCGGATCATCATTGACGCGAATCGGGTTGGTCCATGTCTTGCCTTTGTCATCTGAATAGGCCAGCCAGACGTCATTGTCATCAGGGCCGTTGCGATCATCTGTCCAATTCACATAAACCCGACCTTGATGCGTTCCTGAACTTCGATCCACACGCGTCACAGGCATCCCATTGGCACGTCCAACACCTCGAATGGCCTGATCCCATCCGCCTTGAATTTCAGCGACCCGCAAATCTTTCTCGAGCCAAGTGGTTCCGCCATCATCGCTTCGGTCCATCCAGATGGTATCCGCATGCGCCCAAGCCACGTACATCGTTCCGTCAGCAGCGATGTCTGGCACAGCACCCTCGACGGTCATATCGCCATCGGCGCAGTCTCCCGCAATTGCGTTAATTCGCAAAGGCTCAGACCATTTCTTGGCGCGGCGGTTTGAAGTGCTGCACAAAATCATCGACTGATCGGTCGCTAGCGGACTGCCGTACAAATCAAACTGTGTCCAACACGTCAGCAAGGTCGAACCATCCAAAGAGACTGCACTCCACTCCTTGTCCTGGTCTTTGCTCCCATTCAACCCAATGCCTATGCCTGCATTCCAGCGTTTGCCTTTCCGACGCGACCGTTGCACCACGATGCGGTCCAACAAAGCATCGCTCGACCACGCCTGATTGTCTGGATTTGATAAATGGAGGTAATAAAAGTCACCTTTGGGCGACCCAACGATGCAAGGATCACCAAACACACCATACTTCGAGGTGAGTTGTTCTGTTTTCCAACTATAGCCTCCATCGCTGGACACATGCACGTTGTCCAGAATAGAACCGGCCACCATCAACATGGGATTTTTGGGGCTGATCGCAATGGAAGGTTCACAAGGCTGATACTTGTCCTCCGCACCCTTGTAAATCAAAACATTGTCCGGAGCTCGCTGGGCCGAAGCGAATGCCGCACTCAGCGTCAAAATAAGCGTCAGTTGAAGCGTCAGCATAGCTGTCGATCTTCTTCGCAACAGGCTTTGAGGCTTATTCAGCATCGCCATCCGTATCCTGAATTTGCAGCGCTGATTTCGCTTCCTTCAGCAAACTTTCCATCGCCGTTAACTCCAACAGCAGCGCTTGTTGAATTTCCAAAATCGCTTCGTCCGACATGCCTTCGAGTGATGCTCCGGTGCCGTGGTCGTGATCATGATCGTGATCATGATCGTGATCATGTCCGTGGTCGTGGTCGTGGTCGTGATCATGTCCGTGGTCATGTCCGTGGTCGTGGTCGCAAGCTGCTCCAGGCAGCGCTACCACGGTCGACTCCCAGTCATGAAATCGAACATCCAATGCCCCCAATTGGCCATCGATGCGGCCCAACTGAAGGGCCAAAAGCGAATCACCCGCGTTGAGACTTGCCTGAATTTGTGCTTCTGCCTCCTCAATCGTCATTTGCAATTCATCGTGAAGTCCAGAGGCCAATCGATCCAGTTGTTCGTGAATTTTTTGAGCTTCCTGAAAGCTCGCACTCGGCTCTGCATCGCCGCAACCCACCCAAATGAAAGCCGTTAAAAGACAGGCCATCGTCTTGGTCACTATTTGTTCAAATCGCATGATCAATGTTTTTTAGTTTGAGAATCGTTCGCCACTCCAGAAGGAGGGACAGGGTCGTACCCAGGTTCAGTCCAAGGATGACAGCGCGAGATGCGTTTTAGAGCAAGCCAGCCACCCTTCCATGCGCCAAAACGCTCAATGGCCTCACGGCCATACGTCGAACAGGTAGGCTCGAAACGACAATTGGCTCCCAACAGTGGGCTCAGCACCATTTGGTAAAGTCGAATCAAAGCCAGCATTGCCGTTCGCATCATAGCCGCAATTTACGTCGTTAAAATGGCATGCGCTCAATGGCCATGCCTATTGCCAACGTGCCCGTAACCGCGCACAAAAACACTTGCTGCTCGCGCTGGGTCACACCAACGGCACGGAGCAAAGAAGCCGCACCAAGACAAACCATCAAAATGAGCAATTGTCCCGCTTCCACACCCAAATTAAATCGGAGCAACGGCATCACAATGGACTGTCCATCCTCGCGCATCATCCGAAAGAATGAACTGAAACCGAGGCCATGAATTAAGCCGAAACCAACGGTTATTGCATAGGTCAAACCCCTTCCCCAAGATTCGCGCTTCCCTGCACCGCGCCGCAAGTTCCAAGCGGCTGTGCAAGCAATGCTCACGGGAATAAGAAATTCAATCCAACGGCCATCAGCATGCACCCAGCCCATCCCAGCGAGTAACAATGTGATGCTGTGACCAACGGTGAAAGCAGTCGCCAACACAATCACCCGCCACACATCCTTCAAGCTCCCCCAAGCAACCAATGACAACAAGAACAACATGTGGTCATAGCCTGCAAAATCGGTGATGTGTTCGATGCCGAGGTAAAAATCGTTCATGGCTGCGAAGCATGATATTCAGCAATGTGAAAAGCGTGTTCGTTCCGATCGTTGGCTTCCTGTTCCGCGATGACTGCCTTTTCTGTCCATCCAGCAGAAAGTGCCTTCACATCAAAAAAGGTATCTCCTTCCGGAGCAGCAGCCACGTGCGTAATGAATAAGCGATCCACCCATCCTTTGGCCACGGACTCCGCATAAATCTGACCTCCCCCTATGATGAAGAGTTCGTCCACTTTCAGAGCCCTTGCACATTCAATGCCAGCTTCCAAGGAATGAACGACATCCGCTCCCGGCGCCTCATAATTCGGATTTCGGGTGACGACAATATTCGCTCGATTCGGCAGCGGACGAAACCGCTCAGGGATGGACTCGTAATTCCGGCGACCCGTAAGCACTGCATGGCCTTTGGTGGTATCCGAGAAAAACTTCATATCGTCTCGCAAGCGCCAGACCAAGTCGTTGTCCCGTCCGATTACACCGTTGCTTGCCACAGCGACAATGATGGAAATGCGCATTTTCTTGACTTTGGAAATTAAACAGAGATTGCCGCCTTGATGTGCGGCATGGGGTCATAATTCTCCAACTTGAAGTCGTCATAGGTGAACGAAAACAGATCCTTTACATCCGGATTCATCCGCATGGTGGGCAGCTCTCGAGGTTCACGAGTCAACTGCTCCCGAGCTTGCTCAACATGATTGGTGTAAAGGTGCGCATCCCCAAACGTGTGCACAAATTCGCCCGGTTCCAAATCGCACACCTGCGCCATCATCATGGTGAGCAGTGCATAAGATGAAATGTTAAACGGCACTCCAAGGAACGTATCTGCAGAACGCTGGTACAATTGACAATTCAACTTGCCGTTGTCAACGTGAAATTGAAACAGGCAATGGCACGGAGGCAAGGCCATGTCATCGATGAAGCTCGGATTCCAAGCCGAAACAATGTGGCGGCGCGAGTACGGGTTGTTCTTGATTTGATCCACCAACTTCACGATTTGATCCGTGTGCGAACCATCGGGATTGGGCCAACTGCGCCATTGGTATCCGTAGACAGGACCTAGATTTCCAGCATCATCGGCCCACTCGTCCCAAATACGAACACCATTTTCCTTGAGGTAAGCAATGTTGGTGTCTCCTTTCAAAAACCACAGCAATTCATGGATGATCGAACGCAGATGCAGTTTCTTCGTGGTCAGCACAGGAAAGCCCTCACTGAGATCAAACCGCATTTGATACCCGAAACAGCCAATCGTCCCTGTCCCTGTGCGGTCTTCCCGCAGCGATCCATTCGAGAGAATATGATCCAATAAGTCCAAATATGCTCGCATGCATCGAAGATATTTCAGATGCGCGAAAATCTCGCTCCACGTTGAAAGGGCGTGGAAAAAGTACCGAAATTTAATTCACGTGAAATGTCGACGCATCCATGGCTGCCTCGTGTATTCATCAATGGGGGTCCCCCAACGATATAGCGCATTGATCAGAATCAAGTGCAAAATCAAACCACCGTGCAACGGCAAGATGTACCAAGGGCGCGGCAAATCCACCACAAAAGGATTGTCTGCCTTCGGCGCCTCCCACATGTACATGTAATTCGCCGTAATGCTTGCCGGGAAATACGTGTTCAACCACCAATTAAAAAGTCCCACCACTGTGGTGAGCACAGCTACTGCGACATAAGTCTTGACCCAACCATATTTGGGGAAACGAAAACCAAAGGACCGCGCCATGATCAAGGGCATGACCACGATCGCAGAGTGTTTAAAATAATAATCCAAAAGAACCAGCGGCGCATCGCCTATTGTCAATTGCGGCGTAAGCAAGGCATGTACACCACCAATGGTGCCTGTAAAAGCCGAAAACATGAACAATTTCTCATTCTTGAAAAAGCAATTCAAGCCAACCAATGCGTAATTCACCCCACAGAGATGAAGCGGCAAATTTCGGTGCCATGACATGTCATGTTTGGGATTCAGAAAACCATAAGCAGGCATTACGAGGTTCGCAATGATCAGCACCACACCCGCTTTGCGAAGGGCGGCTTCACGGGCGGCTTCATCCAAAGAAGCAAACATTCGAACCACCCCTATTCCAAAAAGAATGCTGCCAAACATGTAAACCCAATATCGAGTTTCATTGGCATGGATAACAACGTCGTAACAGTTCAATGGTGTAATTTTAAATGCTCTTTCGGCAATATTCGCGCGGCAATGTACAGCGCAAAAACAACTTTCAACTTGTCACATTTTGCGTTCCCTCGTGAATCAGGGTCTGTGTTGGGAAGGCAAAATCCAAAGATGCTTCATTGAAGCGATTCAAGATTTCGAGGTTGACCATGCCCGGAGTCAGGCATACATCAGCTTCCTTCCGCACGTAATAAATTGCACTTACATTCAAGGAGAAATCCCCGAAGCCACTGAACCAGATCAACGTGTCGTCTTCGGTTCCAATGTGCTTCTCAATGATTTCTGTGAGAATTCCGATGGCTTGCTGTATCTGATCGGGCTTGGTGTCATAGGTCAATCCCAAGTCCAACCGAATCTTACGTGCCGGTTCCGCCGTCACATTTTCCACGAGGCTATCAGTGAATTTGTGATTGGGAATTGTCACGATTCGCCCAGCAAGGGTTTTGATTCGCGTCGATCGAATACCGATTTCTGTCACTGTGCCATCAACACCTGCTACTTGCACCCGGTCGCCGACCAAAAACGGCTGATCTACAAAAACCGTGATCCCTCCAAAAATATTGGCCACGAAATCCTTCGCTGCCAAACCCATGGCCAAACCTCCGATTCCGACTCCCGCCAACAACGCTGCGACATCATATCCCGCATTGTTGAGCGCCATGATGAATCCCAAAATCCAAACGGTGGACCGCAAGGTTTTACGCAAAATGGGGGCCACTTGGGACATCATTTGAGATGATGACTTTTCGGCTGCACCCATGAAGAGATTGCCCAATACACTATCCACGAGTCGAGCTGCCATCCAGGTGACATTCAAAGCAACAGCGATTGCAAAGACATGATCCATGAAAGCGTCGGTCTCAACGCCAAAATGCAAATGATCATATCCGAACCACAATCCCAGCAAAACAACCGATAATGACAACGGTTCTTCAACTTGGTCCACGATGATATCGTCCAGTTTCGTCTCGCTTTTGGCGGCCAATGCCTTCATCCTGCGGCTGAACCAACGGTAGACCAATCGGCCTGAAATCACGCCTCCAAGCGCCCAAGCCAAAGCAATCAACCACTCCATCAATGGGTTGCCCAAAAATTCTGTCTCTAAAAATTCCATGGACCAAAAATGGCGCGAATATCTTTGCCCCATGCAAATAGGTTCAAAAAACTCCCATGAATTCGATGTATCATTCGGTCCATCCTTGCGCCTCGGGGTGCTGGGCGGCGGGCAGCTTGGTCGTATGATGATCCAATCCGCCGTGGATTTCGATGTGAGGGTAGAGGTCATGGACCCCAGCGCAGACGCGCCATGCAGGCATCTCACGCCTCGCTTCATTCAAGGTGACCTGCAAAATGCTGCAGATGTTGTGGCGTTTGGATCCGACTTGGATGCAATCACCATCGAAATTGAACATGTCTCTGTCACAGGTTTAAGGCAGCTCGAGTCACAAGGTGTTCGGGTGATTCCCAAACCGGATCACTTGGCCATCATTCAAGACAAAGGGAAACAAAAAGCGTTTTTCGCTGAAAACGACATCCCCACATCGCCTTTCGAGCTCATCGAAGGTGCAAGTGATGTCCAAAAAATGGGATTGCCAATCGTCCAGAAAATGCGGAAAGGCGGCTACGATGGCAAAGGAGTCGTGGTATTGAAAACGGAATCAGATTTGGAAAAAGCATTCGATGTCCCCAGTGTTTTAGAGCACGCTGTGGACATTGAGAAAGAATTGAGCGTGATTGTTGCGCGCAATGGTAGCGGCGACATTCGTTGCTTTCCTGTGGTGGAAGCTGTTTTCGACCCGGTAGCGAATTTGGTTGATTACCTCATCGCACCTGCAGTCATTTCACCGAAACAGGAAAAAGATGCCGAGGCTTTGGCGCGCCGGGTGGCAGAAGCAATGAATTTTGAAGGGCTGTTGGCCGTGGAATTGTTCCTTGATCGAGCGGGCAATCTTTTGGTCAATGAACTTGCTCCGCGCACTCACAACAGCGGACACCATACCATTGAAGCCAACCGCACTTCGCAGTTTGAGCAACACCTTCGTGCCGTTTTAGACCTGCCTCTGGGGGCAACTGACGCGCTGTTTCCAGCCTCGGCGATGGTCAACTTGGTCGGTAGCGCGCAAGCGCATGGAATTCCTGCTTATGCAGGGTTGGATGCAGCGCTTGACACCCCTGGCGTTCATCCGCATCTCTACGGAAAATCCACCGTGAAGCCGTTTCGAAAGATGGGCCACGTAACCATTACCGGATCGAATCATGAGGAAGTCGCAAAAAGGGTGATGCACATTCGTGAACAATTGTCGGTGAATGGAAATGCCTGACAGCCGGATCTAAGCGGCCTTGTGAACCCGTAATTTGAACTAGAATTGCGACCATGACCAAGCCTCAAGCATTGATTGTTTTCACAGGCGGCTACTCCGGAGAAGCCGTAATCTCGCGTAAATCCGCGGCCATGGTAATGGCCCAGATTGACCGGCAAAGATTCCTTCCTGTGCTCGTCCACGTCGACCCCAAAGGTTGGTTCATGGAAAACGAAGCCACGGGAGAAAAAACAGCGACTAACCTTTCAGAAATCCTAGCCGATCCGCGCGCATTCATTGGCGCATTCATCATGGTGCATGGCACACCTGGTGAAGATGGGAAGTTGCAAACCACACTCGATGAAGTGGGCATGCGGTACACGACCGGTGATGCTGACTGCATGGCCTTGACCTTCAACAAAGGACGAACAAACGCCGTGCTTAGAGAAGAAAGCATTGCTGTGGCAAGCTCCGTAGAACTCACTCATTCCGACCCATGGAATGCGATTGAAATTGCTGAAACCGTTGGGATTCCCTGTTTCATAAAACCCAATGAAACCGGTTCAAGCATTGGCATTTCGCGGGCAGAAACCACAGCTGATGTAGCAGCGGCGATCGCACTCGCCCGCTCTGTGAGCACCAGCGGCGTCCTCATAGAATCTCTGCTCGAGGGTCGTGAATTTACGGTAGGCGTGGTGCCTGATGAGCAAGGCGAACCCACGGTGCTGCCTGTCACTGAAATCACGACCGAACGGGTGTTTTTTGATTATGAAGCCAAATACCAAGGAGCGTCGCAAGAAACCACGCCTGCAAGCATTCCTGACAGTCAGCGCGACGCACTTCAAACTCAAGCCCTTGCTGTATACCGTGCAACGCGTTGCCGCGGAATGGCGCGGGTGGATATGATTTGGACAGAACCCGGCGAGGCATCAGTCATCGAGGTCAACGGCGTTCCCGGGTTCTCTGAAGTGAGCATCATCCCGCAACAAGCTGAAAAATCCGGTTTTTCGAAATCAACCTTGATTTCAAACATCATCGACAGCACCCTGCTCAAGGATTAAATCGATCGCCCTCCCGCCAATTTTTAAGCACAAAAAGGGCCGCCCAAATGGACAGCCCTTCCCTGTTGAATGAAAAACAAATAAACTGTTTGAAGCAAAACTTCAGGTCCTATTACGGACTAACTTAAAAAAGGTTACAAAATTGAAGAAAATCAAGAACTAACCCGTTCACCTTGGTCAGCGATGAATGCTTTCCACCCGCTATAACCCGCCTGCATGCGAGGTGAAGACAATTGAAAATGATGGCACAACGCCACTGCTAATCCGTCTGTAGCGTCCAGTTCTTTGGGCAAATCTGCCACTGAAATGCTGAGTGTACGTGCCACCATTGCAGCCACTTGCTCCTTGCTTGCCGCCCCAGAACCCGTGATCGATTGCTTGACCTTCCGTGGTGCGTATTCCGCAATCGGAATATCCTTCGAGAGAGCAGCAGCCAAGGCCACACCTTGAGCCCTACCCAATTTGAGCATGGACTGGACGTTTTTCCCGAAAAAAGGCGCTTCCACCGCCATGTGGTCGGGAGCATGCGCATCAATCAATGCTGAACATCGATCAAAAATTCGCTTCAACTTAACCGCGTGGTCTTTGTACTTCGAAAGGTGCAAGGCGCCCATTTCGACCAACTCAACCGATTTGCCGCGCACGCAGATCACACCGTATCCCATGATGGTGGTGCCGGGATCAATGCCGAGAATGATTCGTTCGACGGGTTTTGGCTTCGGGGTTGGTGACATCGCTCAACGAAGGTACATTTGGAAAAGCGTCCCCCAACCGATGAAATCGCCCCATTATCAACCGCAATTGCGCAAATGGCTCGCATGGATCACCTCCTTGCTCGCGCTGACGGTTATCATTGCGCAGGTAGCGCAACATGAGGCTCTAAACACGGAATCAATTGCGTGGGCGCAACTCATGCCAAAACAAGCTTGGCCACTCGTGCTTGCAGCCGTCCTGTTGCCCTTGAATTGGGGAATCGAAGCATTGAAATGGCACCTGCTCTTGCAGCGAACCAATCGTTTCATAGGTCAGTCCTATCGCGAAGTCTTGGTAGGGTCAACATTTGGCTTCATGACACCAAATCGCACCGGCGATGCATTGGCTCGAGTGGCGATGCTGCCATCCGAAATACGCACCCACGGACTTCGATCCTTTGGTTGGAGTGCTTGGGCACAGGGTGGTATGACCTTGAGTTTTGGAGCCTTAGCCACTGCATGGTTTTTAAACACACTCTCCATCGCTGCAGGAACCCAAACCCTCTGGTTGATTCCAGTGATTGCCTGCGCAGGAGCCGCTGCATGGTGGACCCTCGGCTGGGCCAATGCTCAATTCGGTCAGAGCGTGCTCCTTCGGCTGCAAAAAAGCTTTCCTCTCCCTGTTTGGCTTGAATCAAAAAGTCCGGATGCCTTGAAATCCGTTCGGCCGCAATTGCCCTTGATCATTGCGCTCAGTGCCATACGCTATGCCGTGTTCACAAGCCAGTTTGCACTTGGCCTTATCGCCTTTGGTTTTTCAAATCCTTCGGAATTGTTCCCAGCCATCGCGCTGGTGTACTGGGGAAATATGATCATCCCCACTGCTGCACTCGCAGAAATGGGAGTCAGAGAAGCGCTCATTGTGATGGTGCTGCAACCGGCGCCTGAAATGGTCGTGCCTCTGATCGCCGGAACATTCTTTATTTGGGCATTAAATTTGGTGATTCCCGCAATTATTGGGGCAATCATCGGAGCAGTCGTGGGCTCGGATTCAATGAACACAGCCGATGAACATTGAGATAGCATGGGACTTGTGGCCAGAAATGATTTTCTGGGGAGTATTGGGGATCAACGCTCTCTGTCTTTTGGCCTATGGTCGTCAAATTCACCTGTGGACAAAACGCCTAAGTCAGGCGCCAAAACCAAATCAAGAAGAGCTGATTCGTTCGGACGTTTCGAAATGGATCACGGTGGTGATTCCGTGCCGAAATGAAGCCGAAAATCTCCCTTCTCTGCTCAGTGATCTCGCTAAGCAAACCTGTCCCATCGAGATACTGGTTGTGGACGACCACAGCTCAGACGCAACCATTGGGATAGCCAAAACTGCAGGCGTCAAATGCATCTCCAACCAAGCCCACGGAAAAAAAGCAGCTTTGCGTCAAGCACACGGGAAGGTCAAAACGCCATGGATGGCAACTTTGGATGCCGATGTACGAATCGGAGCCGACTGGGCGAAGTCGATGATGCAATGCATTCAAAACAACCAATCCGGGGATGACAAGGAAACACAAGCCATTCTCGGAACTGTTCGAATCGAAGCCAAACCAAACTCCCAGTGGCAGCGCTTCCAGTCACTCGAGTATGGATGTCTCATGGCTTGGATTGAAGGGGGAGTAAGTTCTGGAACACTGGCCATGGGAAGCGGCGCAAACAGCGTCTATCGAACCTCCACCTATCCCGCCAACGAATTGCATGAGAACCAAGCCTCCGGCGACGACGCTTATGCGCTATTGGCCATCAAAAACAACAATGGAAAAATCATTTGGAACTCACAGCGTAGCGCATTTGTCACGACTCAGCCCGTTCAAGGGTGGTCCGAACTTTGGCAGCAGCGTGCGCGATGGGCGTCGAAAACGGTCGATGGTTCGGATCGTGAAACCACAACGACTGGGTGGATTGTTGCAGCTGTTCATTTCGCCTTGATTTTGGCCATCATCAGTGGCGTGGCCTGCAGCAGCAGAGGCATCGCTGGAATCTTGGCACTCTTTGCAGCAAAGGGCATGATGGATCGACGATTGGTGAGCACGGCGGTGGATCGGTATGCATTGCCCTTGAAACGCCTGGACCTCATCAGATTTCCTTGGCGGTATGCAGCGCTCGTGTGGGGATCTTGGTGGCATCTGCTAAGGGGGCAGGTCAAATGGAAAGGCCGGAAATTGTAAATTGCCTTCACATTTTGAATGCCACGTCGCCACGTCATCTCGCAGCAAAACAATGAACGCCACCGCTCAAAAAATCAGCTGGCTTGCCGCTTTTCGCAACCATAAGCCCGCACTCATCGGGCTGATCTGGATTGGGATACTGGCAATGGTGGCCATAGCCGGTCCATTGATTCGACCCGATGAATCGCTTCATGCCAATGCACAAAACTTAAACCAATCCCTGCTAGAACCAGGATCAACCGTTGTCTTGGAAAACGGAGAAACCCAGCATCATTGGCTTGGAACAGACCGATACGGGCGCGATGTGTTGAGCAGACTAATGGCCGGTTCAGCCATCAGCTTAGGCGTAGGGTTATCTTCTGTGTTGATCTCTTTGCTGATTGGCATTTTGCTTGGTGCGTGGGCAGGCTACCGGGGCGGCCGCATTGACGCGTTGATCAGTTGGTCGATACAAGTCGTCTGGACCCTTCCCACTTTGCTCATGGTGCTTGCCATTACCCTTGCTTTTGGCAAAGGATTGTGGCAAGTGTTCCTCGCCATTGGCCTCACGATGTGGGTTGACGTTGCGCGCGTGGTCAGAGGGCAATTCATTTCCCTGCGTGAAATGGAATTCATTGAAGCGGCAAAAGCCATCGGCTATGGCGACTTGCGCATCATGTTCCGCCACATGCTGCCCAATGCAATTGGTCCAATCGTTGTCATCGCAGCGGCCAACTTTGCAGCCGCCATTCTCATCGAATCGGGTCTGAGCTTCCTAGGTTATGGTGCCCAAATTCCCATCCCCAGTTGGGGAAATATCGTTCAAGAACACTACCACTTGATCACTGGTCGCCATGCCTGGCTTGCCCTCGCTCCCGGTGGACTTATTGTAAGCGTCGTCCTCGCATTTACCTTCATTGGCGACGGCATTCGAGAATGGCAAAGCCAACAAACATCTTGAACGAATCCGATTTATCTTTGAACCATGGAGCAGAATCCGCCGAACATAGGAATCAAAATATACGTTGCTGGCCACCGAGGAATGGTGGGCTCAGCGATTGTTCGCAATCTCAAAGCCAAGGGGTATGCCAACATCGTCACCCATACGCGCAGTGAACTCGATTTGACGAATCAGTCAGCGGTGCAGGCCTTTTTTCAAGCGGAGCGACCGGATCACGTTTACCTCGCTGCTGCCAAAGTGGGTGGAATCCATGCCAACAATATTTACCGAGGGCAATTCTTGTACGAGAACTTGATGATCGAGGCCAACATCATTCACGCTGCCTGGGAAAGCAAGGTGGACAAACTGTTGTTCTTGGGGTCCAGTTGCATTTATCCCAAGATGGCCCCGCAGCCTTTGACCGAGGAGTCACTTCTCACGGGTCCTTTGGAGCCCACCAACGAACCTTACGCGATTGCCAAGATCGCAGGCATCAAACTGTGTGAAACCTACCGCGACCAATACGGTGCAAATTTCATCAGCGCAATGCCCACGAACCTCTATGGCCCGGGTGACAATTACGATTTAGAAACCAGCCATGTCTTGCCAGCATTGATTCGAAAAATTCATACGGCCAAAGTCACTGGTGCAGCGTCAGTGCCACTTTGGGGAACGGGATCTCCCAAACGGGAATTCCTGCATGTCGATGATCTGGCGCAAGCATGCGTGCACCTGATGCACGACTATGACGGAACCGAATGGGTCAATGTTGGAACCGGTACAGACCTCAGCATCAAAGAATTGGCCGAAATGATTTGCTCAATCGTGGGCTATGAGGGCGCCTTGAATTGGGACACCTCGAAGCCCGACGGCACTCCCCGTAAGCTCATGAACGTGAGTAAAATAAACGCCTTGGGCTGGAAAGCAAAAATCGGACTACGCGAAGGAATTGAACGTGTTTACCGAGATGTAAAGGATACGTTCGGATGAAGAAACCCTTTGTCAAATCAAATGCTTTGAGTGCTCTACGATTTGGCTGGGTCATCTTCCTCAGCGCCTCCGCCGAGGCCCAAGTCATGCAAGACAGCACCGGTCACATTCCGGCTTTGCGCACCCACATCACACCACCATCGAATGCCTCAACTTGGTGGGAGCGTGTTGGGGAACAACACCTGTTGGATTTTTCAGAGGAACAAAATAAAGTCGTGGTGGACCCCATCGTTCAGGTGATGGCGGGAACCGTGCAATTCGAAGACGACGGACAAGCAGACTTGATCATTTGGGACAACATCCGCGGGGCAAGATTTCAAGCGGAACTGGATGAACGATTTCACATCGGAGGCGAGCTTCTTGAACGACAAGGGGTAGCTGATCCTTTGCTCGGACTTTGGGCCGTTCAACAAAGGATTCCGGGCTGGGGCCGCTCGAAACTCGGACGCAACAATGGCTGGAACACCGCTGAGCAAGCTTATTATGATGCGTCCCGGGTGCGCGGGTGGACGGGTTGGAGCAACGGCCTCTGGAGCATGGACACGGGAATTGATGCGATGCACTTTGGGGCAGGTCGCGCGAGTGCCTTGATTTCAAAAACTGCAGCTCCTGCCCCATATGCCCGTGTTGGTTTTGAGCAAAAACAGAACCGGACCGAAGTTTCCATATCGCAATGGATGTCGGATGAACGCGGACCTCTTGGGGAAACTGCTGAATCGTTGCTGAATCGATCGCATGTCCTGACCGTGCAGCACATCCGCGAAATAAAACCCCGATGGCTCGTCCAAAGTGCTTATCAATTCGTCCGCGAAAAAGGGGCTTCCATTGCAAGTGCAGGATGGGAGGCATTGGGCTACCATGAAGGCGAATCGTACCATGCCAAGCGGCATGTTATTGGCATTGAAAACCAAATTCACTTCCGCTTTCTTCGAACAGGAAAGGGGCTGTTCTACCTCCAACAATCCATTGGATTCGGTGGTCAATCGAGGCGGGTAGGTGGAACACTTGACCCTTACCGGTCCATCCAGCCCCTGACATCTGTTGCAGGGATACATTTGAAAACAAACCGATTGGAATTGCGGGTTGAGGCATACCAAAAATCTGAGGCAGTGTGTTCCACTTGTTTTGAATTTGAGGAACTGACCCCTTCAATCGAAGGACCGCGGCTAGCATCACTTCAACAAGCAGGCATCGATGTGCAGGGGATTTGGAATGAATCCCTGAGGATAGAGGGCACTTTTGAGCTATCCCCACGGTGGCGAGTGGCCATGCGCGCCGAACAAAACAATGCCGCATCGTGGGGCCAACTTCAAACCAGCTATACCATCCATCCCACCTGGCCTCTGGAGCTTTATGGCACTATTGGAATGGCAGAAGCACGAAATCAACTCGTGAGCAATTACCGGTGGCTGAGCATCGGCATAAATGCTGCTGTTTCAAACGGGATGTGATTTTGCAACGAATGATTTGATTGAGGTTGATCGAAGATGTTCACATTCTGTCCCTTACAAAAAGCTCCACCAAGCTCATCTCCAAAGAGCGGTTTAACTAATTTAGCGTAATTATGATATTACTCGTCGCCGTTTCTGCATTTTTCATCACCCTTTTCGGGATGCCCAACCTGATTAAGATTGCAAAACTTAAGAGGCTTGTGGACGACCCAGAAGATCACCGAAAAATCCATCACCGAAGCGTTCCGACAATTGGGGGGGTAATGATTTATTTCACCATTATGACGAATGGATTCTTTTGGCTTTCGCTCGGAAAAACACCGAATGAAGGCGTATTCACGAGTTTTTCAATTCTCGTGAGTTGCATATCATTGGTCTTTTCAATGGGCCTCAAAGATGACTTGATCGGAATGTCTGCCACAAAAAAACTGCTGGCCCATTTGATCGTTGGAGCAATGCTGGTGACCATTGGAGGATTTAGAATCAACGGGTTTGGAGGACTATTCGGAATCGAGGACATGCCTGAATCTCTGGCCACAATTTTTTCATTATTCGTTTATATCGTGGTTGTGAATGCCTGGAATCTCATCGATGGCATCGACGGATTGGCAGGTGGTTATTCTGTAATCGCCATGCTCGCGTTCTCTGCATGGTTTGTAATGACTGGACAATACGACCAAGCTATCCTTTCGCTAACACTCGTCGGAGCGACCCTCGGATTTTTGATTTTCAACTTCGCACCGGCGCGGATCTTTTTGGGAGACTGCGGCTCGTTGGTTTTAGGAGTCGTTGGTTATGCACTCGCAACACGTGTCATCCAAACACCCAGTGAGATGATTCCGGAAGAATTCGCACAATTGTCTCGTCCAGTATTGGCCATGGCCATTCTCGCCTATCCCCTTGTTGATACGCTCAGGGTGTTCTTCTTGCGGGCAATTCGTGGAATTTCCCCTTTTCACCCAGATCAGAATCATTTGCACCACAGGCTGATGATGAAATACAAAAATCATCGGAAGACAGCCATTTTCGTTTACATCTATTCGTTGAGCTTCATCCTACTCGCTTTCGCTCGACCAATTTTGTTTCCAAAACTTGGTGAAGAAGGCATGTTTTGTGGCCTTCTTTTGCTCTCTTTCCTTTGGTTCTTGCCTATTCTGATGAAAACGCGGGTTGCACACCAAAGAAATGCAGTGCGCCAACAAGAATTGGCCGCAGATAAGAAGGTCAACAACAAATCGCAGGCCTCAGGAAAATCATCTTTAACAGGGTCGTAACTTCTCGGTATGCTTCCAAGGTTTCTTTTCAAACCCTCGATTGCTGAAATTTTAGCCCCTTCCATCCTTTTGTTGCTGCTGTTCTTGTGCAGTACTAGCAATACTTGGAGTCAGGGACTCGAAAACGAGCGCTGGAAAATTGGCCCAATTGCCGACGTTTGCCCCTCCATCTGGCCTCTAGCTTCTCGAACAGATTGGGAAAGTCCTTCCGATACCACGCACTGGTATGGGGCCTCACACATTGGGATTAGGGCATTTGCTTCCGCACAGCACAGCCCCAATGTCCGAGCGTTCGGCAATGCTACTGCGCGATCCTTCGCTGAAGGACTTGGCTGGAAAACAGGGGTGGAATTGGCGGGGCATTACAAACGATTTACCTGGAGCGGAATGCTCGACCATTGGCGGCTGAGCAACGTAAGCGAATCCGATTGGAACCAAGCATGGCAATGGGCAACCTGGGATGGAATTGGTTGGTCCTGGAATCCAAATCCGAGCGATGTTGCGCTTGCCCGTGCAATCGGGCATGTGACTGCCATCATCTCTCCGTCCATTCAGATCGAAGTTGGCCAGGGCCAACATCATTGGGGCAAAGGATGGAGGTCCCTCTGGTTGGATCGCCAAGCTGCTTCACTTCCATACGCTAGATTCGTCGCGGACGCGGGGCGTGTCCAGTACACCCATTTACTGGCACGCACCACCCACAGAACAGTCGGGAGCCCCTCAGACTTTATTGGGGCACAAGATCGCAGTCCGGGAACGTATGCCATCAAGCGTCCATCGTGGTTCGCTGCCCATCTCGTCGAAGTAGATTTTGGACGCGGATGGAGTGGCGAATTGTTTGGTGCTGTGAGCTATTTGGCCAATGATTCCGGTTACAATTCCCGTTTTGAAGCTTCGTATGCAATTCCATTCATTGCCTTTCGCCCAACCGAGTATGCATTGGGTTCTGCCGATAATGCTCTCTTAGGAGCCGCATTGAGCAAAGAAATACAGACCTCCACAGGCCGCTGGCGAATTTACGGTCAAGTCCTCCTTGATGAGCTCGTGATCAGTGAGTTGCGATCTGACGCGCAGTGGTGGGCGAACAAATGGGGGGCACTTGGTTCCTTGCATTACGGAAGTGCCAATGAACGTTGGAATGTGGTTCTTGAAGCAACCGCAGTGCGACCTTACACCTATGCGCACGCTTCCTCCGCTCAATCGTGGACACACAACCGGCAACCACTCGCCCATCCTGCAGGCAGCAATTTTGCAGAAGCCAGGACACATGTGATTTGGAAAAAAGGCCTATTCCGATTTCACCTTGGCGCCCTGATGCGAAAGCAAGCTTTGGACGAAGCGGTTGATCTGGGCAAAGATCCTGCTGTGTCGATTGGCTCAGATCCGTTGCTTTCTTATGTCACCAGACCTTCCGATTATGGAGTGGAATGGTTCTATTCAGGGGATGGTCAAGCAGGCAATACCGATGTCATCAATCAGATTCAAACATGGGTGGATGTAAGCTACCAAATTACCAAGCTAGAGGGGCAAGAGTTGTTTGTGCGCAGCACGCAAAATAACCTAAGCGGGGGCATGATGAGCACCACTTGGTGGCGGCTCGAGACAGGAATTCGACTGCGTAGGGTGCTTGAGGAGCGTAATTGGTGACCCAATATCCACCAGCCGGGTGTAATTTTGCAGCCCGAAGTCAATACCAGACGAAACATTCATGAACGAACGAATCAAAGACATCGCCTCGCTTTTTAAGATGCGCCTAGGGTTTTTTGTTGTGGTCTCTGCCATACTGGGCTGGTTCATGGCGGTTGACTCCATGGACATTCGCAGCTTTCTCATGCTCACAATCGGAGGCTACCTATTGACAGGAGCATCGAATGGATTGAATCAAATCATCGAGAAACGTGTCGACGGACTCATGACTCGAACTTCAAACCGTCCGCTGCCAACGGGTCGGATGGGTACCGGAGCAGCGCTCACATACAGCGTAATTGCAGGCGGAATAGGCCTCTTCTGTCTTTTTGGACTCAATCCATTGAGTGGATGGCTCGGCGTGACCGCGCTGGTGTCGTATGCATTCATTTACACACCACTCAAAGCGAAGACCACCATGAGCGTGTTTGTCGGAGCCATTCCTGGAGCGTTGCCACCAATGATTGGCTACGTTGCAGCAACAGGTGATTTTGGAATTGAACCTGGAACCCTTTTTGCTGTTCAATTCATGTGGCAATTCCCTCATTTTTGGGCCATCGCATGGTTGGCTCACGACGATTATCAGAAAGCGGGTTATTTCATGCTCCCATTTCGAGCAGGAAGGACCAAGCAAAGCGCGTGGCAAATATTTGTCTACACCCTCTTCTGCATTCCAGCTTCCTTGCTTCCTTGGGCTTTGCCCACAGGGGACCCGATGGTTGGGAACATCGCGTTGATCGTGGCGGTTCTCTGCGGGCTGCTTTTCGCCGTGCCTGCCTTCCGGCTTCATCAGACCTTGGACATGAAACATGCCAGAACCCTGATGTTCGCCTCTTTTGCCTACCTGCCCATCGTGCAACTTGCATTTGTTTTGGATAAGATTTGATGATACCATGAGCGATAATTCAACAGAACAACCCACTCGGAAGCCCAATGTATTTGAAGGCTTAGATCCGAAAATTCGAGAGCGGACGAAAAAAATGCTGATGTATTTTATTGTATTCGCCATTGTGATGCTGTTTGCAGGGTTTACAAGCGCATACATCGTTTCAAACATGGGGCAATTTTGGGTGCATGTGTCTCCAACTCCAGCATTTTGGGTCTCCAACGCATTGCTCATTCTTTCCTCAGCTGCACTTTGGTGGTCTGTTCGATCCATGCGATTGGGGCAGAAAAACAACGCCATCGTGGGATTGGCATTGACCCTTGTGACGGGCATTGGCTTCACTGTGAGTCAAGCCGAAGGTTGGAAACGCTTGGCCGAAATGGGAATGGGATGGACCATCAGCGAGCATGAGTCGGGCGCGGAAACCTACCGCTGGAATAGCATAGAATCCATGATGGAGGGCCCTGCAGTGTACGGAGATGACTACGTTGTCTACCGGAACGGCCTTCCACTTGTATACAGCCCCGAGCGTGCAGAATTCTATGCCGCCAACGACGAACTCATGGTTCGACCCATCACGCGGGACGTGGCTCGAACCTCAAACTCAGGTGGTGGGTACCTTTGGGCATTGATCGCCGTGCACATCCTGCACCTTACATTCGGGTTTATATACCTGATAGTCAATGGAATACGCGTATTGAATGGCGCCATTCACAGCGGCGACGTCGTACGGCTCGAAAGCCTCAGCATCTACTGGCATTTCATGGGAGCGCTTTGGCTTTACTTGTTTGCCTTCCTCTTCTACTACCATTGAGAAAGGGTTTGAATTGACGCTTTGCTCCGCAGTCAAATCAGCCTGATGATTTCGATTGCACCTTGAAGGTGCTTTTTTGGCCTTGATTGCATAAATTTGCCGCCAAATTCGAACCATGGGCGGAGAAGCAACAAAATCGATCTCGAAAGAGGTACTTTGGGGGGGAGGACAATCTCCGTTTAGCGTGAGCTACGGCAAAATGATGATGTGGTATTTCCTCGTCTCGGATGCCTTGACGTTCGGAGGTTTGTTGACCGCCTACGGATTTGTCCGAGCCAGCAGCCCAGACGCTTGGCCAATTGGAGAACAAGTATTTCGCTCATTGCCCGGATTGGATGGTGAGTACCCTTTGATTTATGTGGCTTTGATGACGTTCATCTTGATTGTTTCATCCGTCACCATGGTTCTCGCTGTAGAATCAGGGCATCGCAATGATAAAAATGGAGTTGTAAAATGGTTGGGTCTCACCGTAATCGGTGGGTTCATCTTTTTGGGCTCGCAAGCATGGGAGTGGTCTCACTTCATCCACGGAAGCGGCGGATCGTACTTGCTCGCTGAAAATGTTTCGGTCACATCAGACGACGGACAGACATTCGATTTGAACAAGGGAGACGCAATCTACATGGACCATGACTTTGGCCACCTGGCAGAGCCATGGAGCGAGGGAAATCCCATGGTCTCATTGCAGGATAGCGAGCATGGCATCAAGTTGGTCCAAAATGGAGAACACACGCACGAAGCCGAACTTCACGCGCTCACGATCAACAAGTACATCGAAAATGAATCCCACGTGAGTGGAGATCAAGCGATGAAATTGTGGAATGCTCGCTCCGAGTCTTTTTCCTTCGGCGCCAACATGCATGACAACGAATACGCCGTTCAACAGTCGTACGCTAACTTTTTCTTCTTCATCACCGGTTTTCACGGTTTTCACGTGCTCTCAGGAGTTGTCATCAACATCATCATCTTCTTCATGGCTTACCGCGGTGTTTTCGAAAGGCGCAAGCATTACGAGATGGTCGAGAAAATTGGACTTTACTGGCACTTTGTAGATCTTGTTTGGGTCTTTGTCTTCACGTTTTTCTACCTCATCTGATTCTGCCAACGCACAACCTTCTAATCCTTAAGACATGGAACGCGACGACCTCATAGTGAACGATAGCTACTCTTTGAATTCTCATCACAGCGAAGAGGAGGGTGCCGCCATTCGCAAAAATGTTTGGAAGGTGACCGCCATCTTGACTTTGCTCACTACGGTTGAGGTCATCATGGGGATTTACTTCAAACGAGCCGAAACTTTCACTTGGAGCATGATCAAGTGGAGTTTTGTGATTTTGACGTTGGTCAAGGCAGCCTATATCGTTTTGGTGTTTATGCACTTAGGTGATGAGCGACCCAATCTCAAAAAGGTTGTACTCGCTCCCTACATGATGTTCATCGGCTATTTGCTCTTCATAGCAATCACCGAAGGATTTGCCCATCTCGGCAACTCCACCCTGTTTCAATGATTTCGATCTGAATGTGAACTTCGCCCTCGATTGTAGGGTTTGATTCTTGTGAAACAAAAAGCCACCAATACGGTCCGGAAATACGTTTACCTTCTCAGCATCATGCTGGGGCTGCCGCTCACTGGGTTGCTAATCCTTGGCATCGATGGGGACCATCATTTCAACACGCTGCCATACTACACTTCTGATGGTGCTACGGAACAATGGTCGGAGCTCGCACAGCGCGTCGAGCCCTTTTCCTTGATCAACCAAAACGGAGAAGCATTCGGTTCAGAAGAACTGGCGGGCAAAGTGTGGATTGCTGCTTTCTTTCCCACAAATACCCCGCATGTTGCTCAGTTTACGAAGCAACTTCTTTGGCCAAATTTCCGGTACAGAGATGAAAGCGACATCATGACAGTTTGCTTCACCCTGGATGCGGCATACGACCGGCCAGAAGTACTCAAGAAATATGTCGACCGGAATACACGCTACAATGGATTTCCTGGAAAGTGGCAGTTTTTGACCGGCGATCAAAACCGCATCGATGCGCTGGTCGAGGAGTCATTCATGATCCAACGAGATGCAGCAGAGCCCAACAACATTGCCACCCTATGGCTGGTCGATGAACAGGGATACTTGAGAGGAGTGTATCATGCTGCTTCAGAAGATGCTATCAAAGATGCTGTTGAAGACATTGCCCTGCTTCAGAAAGAAATGGACGAGGCCGCTTACAAGCGGAAAAAGGCTCTTGAAGAGCTCAGTGACGAACCTCCATTGCCCATTTTGGGACCACCAGAACACACGGTCCCTTCTTTTGCCTTAACGGCTGCAGATAGCTCTGAATTTTCACACCGAAATATTGGAGGCCGTCTGCGCATCGTCGATTTTTTCTTCACGCGTTGCCCAACAATCTGCCCCATCATGTCGAGTCAAATGGCAAGGCTGCAAGCTCAATTGATCAATCGAGGGATGCAAAATGATGTTCTGCTTTTGAGTCACTCGGTCGATCCTGAACATGACACGCCAGCAAGGCTCCAGCAATATGGTCAAAAACTGGGGCGAAACCCCGCGATCTGGGAAATGCTCACAGGGGACAAAGAAGACATCTTTGACCTGGCTCGCAACGGATATTTTCTAACAGCGCTTGAGAGTGATACCGCCGCAGGAGGAATATTCCACAGCGATATCTTCGCGCTCATCGATGCGGAAAATCGCATCCGAGGCTACTACGATGGCACAGACACAGATGAAGTCGACAAACTGATGAAGGATACGTACCGACTTTGGATTACCCCGGAATCAAAGCCTTGAAGATCAAATGGAAAACGAACGCAACATCAAACGGTTTATTTGGACGATGGCTGTGGTAATTCCAGCAGCAGTCGCGCTCCTATTTCTAATCCCACCTGTGGAAAATCTTTCTGATGAAGTCAAGGCATCGCTCTATGTTCTGCCGAAGCTGAACGCAATCTTCAACGGCACGGCTTTTCTCTGCCTCATCGGTGCGTTTGTTGCAATCAAGAACAAAAACATCAAAGTACACCGCGCATTTACCACGACAGCTTTGATCCTGAGCATGCTATTTTTAGTGAGCTATGTTGCTTTCCACTTGACCACCGAATCGACAAAATTTGGAGGCGAGGGCTGGATTCGAACGGTCTATTTCGTGATTCTCATTTCACATATCCTGCTGTCTACTGGAATCATTCCTTTGGTCTTGTTCACGTATGTGCGAGGATTGGGAATGCAAGTTGAAAAGCATCGCAAAATCGCAAAAATCACCTGGCCCATCTGGCTGTACGTAACGGCCACTGGAGTCATTGTGTATTTGATGATTTCTCCCTATTACCCTCACTAAACCAAGAGGGATGCCATGAATAGGAAGAATACAAGCCGAATGAAGATCGCTTTTGCCCTCATCGTGACCTTCGTGCTCATTGCATGGGCAAGCCCAGCAGAAGCGCAATGTGTCATGTGCAAGGCGGTGGCCGAGGACAGTGCCAAAGACGGTGGATTGGGGGCTGGTTTGAACAAAGGGATTTTGTACCTGATGGCGGTGCCATACATTTTGTTATCCGCCCTTTTCTTCGTAATTTATAAGAAGTGGAAGGCTGATTCCGCTTCTTGAAAATGCACACCAACCCCACAACCAAATCCCTTGATTTTGCTTCTGCACTTGCTCTTCAGTGCAAGCTGATTTTAGGCATCCTCACCATCCTCTCTTCGACGGCACTAACGGCACAATTTACTGTCGAACGGAGTCCTTGGCTCGATTCTAAAGCTGTTACG
Source organism: uncultured Flavobacteriales bacterium (assembly GCA_905479395.1). Classification (GTDB taxonomy): domain Bacteria; phylum Bacteroidota; class Bacteroidia; order Flavobacteriales_D; family Sanyastnellaceae; genus UA16. Next base: position 13,488 of record CAJQMI010000074.1, on the reverse strand, counting down.
GACGAACCTGTTCAACAAACCTGGACGGTTCAAGATTCAGACAGCAACCAATCGTTGGATGTTGAGCTCACGGTAGAAGGCCTGAATCCTCGAAAACCCATTTCTTTGCGCGTACACGAGGACACAATGCTTCAATTGCAGCCGCAAAGACGCTACACACGCATATGTGTTGAACCCGATTACATGATGTACAGCGACCGCATATACGCCGATCCTGATGTGACGAGTGATACGCTCCGACTCGAGCCGCTCGCGGTAGGTTTAAAGGTTGAGCTCGAACCCATCGTCTTCTACCCCGGCACGAATGACCTGTACTTCTCTTCCATTCCCACCCTTGAGGCTCTTCTCACCTTTATGGAAGTAAATCCAACGTTGGCTGTCGCCATCCAAAGCTCTCTCAGATTCACAGAGCCATCTCGCGATGCTGAAATGTCGGGAAGAGCGCGAGCGCGAGCTGTCTATGAATATTTGGTCAGTAGTGGTGTTGGCCCGAGTCGACTCGCAATTGAACAGCACTCCGTAAAAGCATCCGAAATCAGTGAGCCACAAACCATCGAAGAGGCGGAAGCTGCACAGCGCATTACCGTGCGTGTTACCAATTATTGAGAAAATGGAGCAGACAGCCTGCATTGCTTTACTTTTGGCTATGCTCAAGCGACTCCCCAACATCTCGGTTCCTGCACTTGTTCTGTTTGTTTTGGCCACGTTTATCAGCCAGCCCCAAACGTGCACCGCGCAAAAGACTTGGTCTTTGCAACAATGCCTGGATCATGCTTTTGAACACAACATTCAAATCAAGCTAGGCCAATTGGGAGAAGTAAGCGCGGAAATAGGCACCCAGTCTGCCGTCGGAGCTTTCCTTCCCAACTTAAATGCGAATCTGTCGCATGGATACAATTTTGGACGCACGATCGATCCCTTTACCAATCAATTTGTTGAATCATCCGCCATCCGCTCCAATAGTTTCGGCGTTTCCACAGGGATGGTCTTGTTCAATGGCTTTCAAAACCAACTCAATCTACAAAGGGCAAAACTTGCACAACAATCAGCTCTATCCAGCCGAGAAATAGCAGAGAACAATGTCGTTCTAACCATTGCAGCGGCCTACTTGAATGTGCTTTTTCAAGAAGAATTTGTGCGCGTTGCTGTCATCAATCGCGAAGCAACTGCCCGGCAAGTTGAACGCATGCAGAGTCTCGTCCAAGCCGGAGCAGCAGCGGCTTTTGATTTGTTCGATGTCGAAGCCCAACTTGCATCGGACGAAGCCACCATTGTAAGCACTCAAAATGCACTGAGCTTATCCAAGCTAAATTTGGTCCAACTCCTTCAACTTCCAGCTTCTGAGACCGACACGTTTCAAGTTGTAAGGCCATCTGATGAGGACCTCGAACGCAACAACCTTCCCTCCTCGCCAGAAGCTGCTGTAGGCCATGCCTTGGCCTCCTTCCCTGAGATTGTTCAAGCTCAATACCAGGTGGAGGATGCTGGCATTGGCCTCAATCTCGCGAAAAGCGCTCGATATCCTCGAATTTTCGCGAGTTACAATGTAGGAACCGGCTACTCTGGTGCGTCACGTTCCATCGATGGAACGCCGACCACTGAAGATTTTGTGCTCGGCTCTTTGGTCGTGGATGACAGCACAGCATATGACCTCGTGGCCCAGCAAGAGGTTTACCAGTTTATCACCACACCGTTTGGCGATCAAGTCAACCAGAACTACAACCAAAGTGTTTTCTTTTCAATGAGCTTACCCCTGTTCAACAATTTCGGGGTCAAATCTTCTGTCGAACAAGCCGAAGTGAATGTGCTCCGTTCCCAGTATCAATTGGAACAAGTGCGGCAAACATTGACCGCAAACATCGAATCTGCTTGGGCAGATGCGCGAGCAGCTTCTCAAAACACTGTTGCTCAAGAATCTGCTTTGGTGGCATCGGAACGAGCCTTCAGCAACACCGAGCAACGCTACGAAGCTGGAGCTGCCACTGCGATTGATTATGCCGATGCGCGCACCCGACTGGATAATGCCCGCGTTAGCGCTTTGCGCTCGAAATACGATCTTGCTTTCAAAAGCCGCATCCTCGACTTCTACATGGGCAAGCCCTTGACATTCCGATAATTCAACGCATGAAATTCAACAAAACATTTTGGGTCATAATCTCGGTTGTCGTTGTCGCGTTGCTAGCAGCAGCAAAATGGTTTGGCGGAGGAACAGAGGCCGTCACCGTGCAAATGGAAACGGCGGAAACTCGCACCATTGTTGAGCGGGTATCCGCCTCAGGTAAAATCCAGCCTGAAGTCGAAGTCAACATCACTGCCGAGGTCAGCGGTCAAATCATCGAATTGCCTGTAAAAGAGGGGGATCAGGTTTCGCAAGGTGATCTGCTCGTGCAAATCAATCCTGATCTGTACAATGCGGCATTGAATCGCGCAGAAGCAGCCGCAAATAGTGCACGGTCCAACCTGGCTTCGGCGCGAGCACAGAAAGCGCAGGCTGATGCGCAATTCTTTGCAACAGAAAAAAGCTGGGAGCGCACGCAAACACTCTTTGGACAGGGCGTGCTGTCCCAAGCCGATTTCGATGCTGCACAAGCAAATTTCCGCAGTGCAGAAGCCACATTGATTTCAGCCCGTGAAACCATTCGCAGCGCAGAGTTTGCCATTTCAAGTGCGGAGGCTTCCGTGCAAGAAGCACGCGATAACTTATCTCGTACAACCCTTGTGGCACCGCAATCGGGAACTGTGACAGCGTTGGTCAAAGAAATCGGTGAGAGCGTACAAGGCAATGGCTTCACTGCTGGAGAGGTGGTCATGAAGGTTTCAGACCTATCCGTGATGGAAGTCGATGTGGAAGTCAATGAAAGCGACATCGTTCGCGTGAGCATGCGAGATGCCGCAGAGATTGAAGTTGATGCCTACCTCGATGAGACCTTTGAAGGCGAGGTCACGGAAATCGGGAATACAGCCTTGAACGCAGGAATCAATGGTTTTGCAATGGATCAGGTCACCAATTTCTCAGTCAAGGTCCGTCTCCGTTCCGAGAGCTATTCAGCGATGCTAAATGATGAGGATTCGGCTAACCTATCGCCATTTCGCCCAGGCATGAGTGCCAAGGTTGACATCCTTACACGCCAAGCAGAAGGTGCTATTTCCATCCCGATTCAATCGGTTACAACCCGTGAGAAAGAAGTTGGTGACGACGAGGAAACGGAACTGGGTGTTTTTATACTCAACAATGGTATCGCTCAGTGGAATCCGGTCAAAACGGGCATTCAAGACAACCGATTCATCGAAATCGTCTCCGGGCTTGATGCCAGTGCCGATGTCATTGTTGGCCCATACCAAGCTGTTTCACGCACGCTAACGAACGGCGATGAAGTCGAAGTTCAAGAAGATGAAGGAACAGCTGAGGAATGACAGATCAACCACTGATTCTGGCCATTGAAACCTCAACACTGTCGTGTTCCGTTGCGCTGTTCCGCGGGGACCAATTGTTAGGCGACACGCAAGCCAAAGAGGACCAACATGTGCATGGCAAGCAATTGCTCCCCATGATTGATGCGCTCTTGCGTTCAAATAGCCTTGTATCAAAAGACTTACAGGGTGTGGCTGTTTCCTCAGGACCAGGCAGCTACACGGGATTGCGCATCGGAGTCTCCACCGCCAAGGGAATTGCCCATGCACACGGATTGGCTTTGATGGCCTTCGACAGCCTGCATGTTCAAGCATTCGCTGCTGCTGCAACTGGAGACTGGGACGCCGTCATCGCCGTCATGGATGCTCGCCGCGATGAAGTCTATACTGCGAGTTTCGTCCCCCAGAAAAGTCAATTTGAAATCGCGGATGAGACACGAGCGCTCATCCTTGATTCCAACATGCACGCAGCCGCGCTCTTTCCGGTGCTGGCTCGGACAAAAAAGCTCAATCGCGTTTGCATCATCGGAGATGCTGCGGAAAAAACCCATCGTTTGTTGGCAGACCAGTTGAACGATTGCAGATTCGTCTCCGATTTTCCACAAGCCAAACACATGCATCAGCTCTCATTGTCTGCATTCAGATCAAAGAAATTTGAAGATGTCGCTTACTTCGAACCGAGGTACCTCAAAGAATTCCAAGCTGGGACACCGCGTGACCCTCTCGGACTTCGAAAACAACCAGCCCGATGAAAACCCTCTTGAATCGCGTCCTGTTCTGCGCCATTGTTCCCGTCATTTGCCTTCAATCGAGGTGCAATGAACAGCAACAATACATCCCGTATGTGCCCGTAGATTTTTCGGTTAACGTGAATTTACCGGCTTACATCGATCTGTCTGTTCCGAGCGGTCACATCCTTGTGAATGGGGGATCTCAAGGCATCGTACTCTACCGCTACACCTTGGATCAATTCGTAGCCTTGGATCGACATGCTACCGCCGACATTCCTTCGAATTGCCAAGTCGAAGTTGCCGAAGATGGACTAATTCTGACCGATCCGTGTGGCGATTCGGAATGGTTGATCATCGATGGGTCTGTGGTTTCAGGTGCGGCAACTTATCCCTTGCACCGTTATGGCACACAATGGGACCCCCCAATTTTACGGGTTTACAACTTGTGATTGCATCAGAGATGCTCGTCAAAACATGCACTCGGGTTAACTTCTAACTTTCATCCGTTCCAAGAGAGACGGAACCAAAACAATGAAGAGCGAAGGAAGTGGTGATTGCAAAAATGCCAGGAATTCATGTGCAACACCGTAACCAGACTTGCCCGGAACCACGGCAATAAATACCGCAATGACGCCACCTGCTAGGCCATACATGACCACCAACCAAGGCCAACGTTCTATGTGACCCGTCGTCTTCAAAAAGAGCCCATCCAACGCAAAAAAGATCAGAAGAATTGCAACGCTCAGCCCCCATTTGAAGCCTTTTAACTGAGTCAAACTCATGCCGTGAAAGCCCGACCAAGTTCCGCGCATGATGTAATAATGAATGCGCTGAGGTTGCGGATTCTCATTCCACCAAACTGCCCGCATCTCAGGTGACATTTCGCACAATTCCGGGTTTTGCTGAACCACTTGTGTGTAATGATTCAACTGAATTTTGGCCTTTTCTTGGTAAAATCCAAAAACCAACATGAGCGCCAACACGAGCAACCAAGTGGGACGCCGGAGTGGAAGCATGGGTCGAACGGCCTCACTCATGTTGAAGTCATTTCAGTGCCTGACCGCATTTCAAGCAGTCCATTCACGCCCTTCGTTGCATACAAGTACCATAACAGAAAAATGATGCTGTAGACAAATAAGGTAAAAGTGTAATCATGATTGAACGTCATGGCATCTTCGCCGAAATACAATTGGATCCAAAGCAAGCATATGATACGGAACACATTGGCCGCATGAATGACCGCGATACCCAACGGAATAAACCAAGCTTTGCGCAACCAATGCCCGGGAAACGACAAAATGAAAATGGCAAACAAGGCAAACAAAACAACACCATCGCATGACGGCCCAACAAAAACTCCTTGGGCTCCAGCAATTCCCACCCGCGTCCTGAAAATGCCGTCTGTTGCCTGAAAATACGCGTTCACAAGGTAACCGAGCGATTCCATGACCCACTCGGTGCTGGTGATCAAATGTTGCGTGACATATTCATCGAGAAGCGTTGCGGGCTTGAGGTACTCCTCATACGAGAGATGCCAGACAATGTAGCCTCCAAAACCAAAAACCAAAAAACGGAAAACGTCCGGCTGAGACCGGACGAATTCACTAAGTTTTTGGATCCATCGCATAGCGAGGATCAATATCGGTACAAATCGGACTTAAATGGTCCTTCAACAGGAACTCCAATGTAATCTGCTTGCTCTGTGGTAAGTTTTTCGAGTTGAACATTGATTTTGTCCAAGTGCAATCGAGCCACTTCTTCGTCCAAGTGCTTTGGCAAAGTGATGACTTCGTTTCCGTACGCATCGTTGTTATTCCACAACTCCAACTGTGCCAACACTTGATTGGTGAATGAGTTGGACATCACGAAACTTGGATGACCTGTTGCACAACCTAAGTTGACCAATCGGCCTTCAGCCAATACAATGATATCATTGCCATTCACGTTGTACAAGTCAACCTGAGGCTTGATGGTGTCTTTTGTGTGACCGTGGTTCTCATTGAGCCATGCCATGTCAATTTCATTGTCGAAGTGTCCAATGTTGCAGACAATGGCTTTGTCATTCATCGCTTCAAAGTGCTCGCCTGCAATGATGTCTTTGTTACCTGTAGCAGTCACAATGATGTCGCATTCTTTGACGGCATCCGTCATGCGCTTCACCTCGTATCCGTCCATCGCGGCTTGAAGTGCGCAAATCGGATCAATTTCTGTCACCATCACTCGGCAACCGGCACTGCGAAGCGAATCCGCTGTTCCTTTGCCGACATCACCATAACCAGCGACTACAGCAACCTTGCCGGCCATCATGACGTCCGTGGCGCGGCGGATCGCATCTACAGCTGATTCACGGCAACCGTATTTGTTGTCAAACTTGGACTTCGTGACTGAATCGTTCACATTGATCGCAGGCATTGGCAACGTGCCATTCTTCATGCGGTCATACAATCGCAAGACACCCGTGGTGGTCTCTTCAGACAAGCCTCTGATGCCTTCAGCCAACTGCGGGTACTCATCGAGTACCATGTTGGTCAAATCACCTCCGTCGTCCAAAATCAAATTCAACGGTTGACGATCTGCTCCAAAGAAAAGCGTCTGTCGGATGCACCACTCAGATTCGTCTTCTGTCATGCCTTTCCAAGCGTAAACAGGAATTCCAGCGGCAGCAATAGCTGCTGCAGCGTGATCTTGCGTGGAAAAAATGTTGCACGAAGACCAGGTCACATCGGCTCCCAAGTCTACAAGGGTTTCGATTAAAACTGCTGTCTGGATGGTCATGTGCAAACAACCTGCAATTCGGGATCCTTGCAAAGGCTTTTCAGCTGCGTGCTTCTGGCGAAGAGCCATCAAACCGGGCATTTCTGCTTCAGCCAAACGAATTTCTTTTCTTCCCCACTCAGCCAAGCTGATGTCCTTTACTTTGTAAGGCAGATACTCTGTAGTCATTGTAGTGCTCATATTGCTCTTATTTCGAATGCAAAAATACTCAATAAACCACAAGTCACCAGGGATTTAACCCTTGTTCACGTCCGCCAATGCACCTCCAATGCCCGAAATCAACATTTTCACTCAATCATCCTCGCCTGATGTGATCATTGCTCAGGTTTCTGCTTCCGATTCAGAACTGAAATCTTGGGCGCAAAAACAAACCAGATTTCCGTCAAGAGACATTGCCTCACTGTCCAACCACAGGCAACTGGAACATCTTGCTGTGGATAAAGCCATGTTGGAGCTCAGCGCTCCGTGGTCCACTGCTCAAATCACACATGACGAGAATGGAAAACCCGCACTTTTAGCCAATGATAAATTTATCAGCATTTCCCATCACGCACAAGGAACCTTGTGCTCTGTGATCATCTGCCTTGGAAATCATGCCGTTGGTTGCGACATCGAACGGCCGCGGGAGCAATTGCACGCCATCTCAAAGCGATTTTTGAGTCAACAAGAACAAAACCATTTCACCACCACCCCATTGCTTTGTTGTGCCTGGGGAATCAAGGAGAGCATGTTCAAGACCATAGGCCATGGGATTGATTTCAGAATTGATCTGATTGTAAACGCCATCCCCTCGACTGTGGAGAACCCCTTCGAAGCCACAGGTTCAATCAAAGGCGAGCTTACTCAATGGCGAATCTGGAAAGTCCAGTTTCACAACGCAAAGGATAAGGATGCCGATGCATTGTATGCAATTGCTGGACCTGTATGACCGATGTGCAATAAGGAATAGGACCAATAAAGAAAGAGTTTCAAGGCCGGTTAGCGCAAAGTTATGGGCACAAAAAAAGGAGCCAAACGACTCCTTTTTTGTATGGTACAAACCGCAGAGCGGCTAAAATTCTTATCGTTCAATGCCTTTGTGGCGACGCTCAGAACTAACTGACAGCTTCGCACGCCCCTTGGCGCGACGTGAGCTCAAAACATTGCGTCCGTTTGCGGATGACATGCGCTTGCGAAAACCATGCTTGTTTCGGCGCTTGCGTACTGAGGGTTGGAAAGTCCTTTTCATTTCTCTTCATTGTAATCGAAAACCGTTCGCTGGTCTTCTACCCGAAATCGGGAGTGCAAAGATAGTCACAGATTTCATGCGTCCAAACCCTTGAACGTGAAAGATGCACGATTTTTACGTTCCAATGGCCGATTGAGCGCTTAATTTTGCGTCTACGTAGCCAGCGAGTCAATCTGAACATCCGTTACAAAGCAACCATCATGCGCAAAGAAATATCCGAAAATCGCTCATTTCGTTGGAAAAATTGGAAGACGGTTCTGCGCATGGGCGCTTACCTCAGACCACACGCATGGGGTTATGCCATTGGCGTCGTGATCATCAGCATCAGTGGTGTGCTTACATTGATGGTCACTCGTCTTTGGGGGCAACTGGGAGGCGTTGGAACGGCGTCCAGTATGAAAGATGGCGTTGCTGGAGCAGCGCCAGACGCTTCGTTGGATTTCCTTCCTTTTGACCTCAATAGCCTTACCGAAATCGGTTGGCTGATTCTCATCGTACTTGGAATTCAAGCGGCATTGAGTTTCACCCGCGTTGTGCTTTTTGCAAAAATGACCGAAGACATGATGCTGGCAATGCGCAAAGATGCTTTTGAAGCCATCATAAGCATGCCCATGGGATTTTTCGACACGCGGCGGGTTGGCGATTTGAACAGCCGTGTTTCTGCTGACGTCACTTCCATCCAAGATGTTTTCACCACCACACTTTCAGAATTGCTTCGGCAACTGATCATCATCGTCGGTGGGATTTTAGCGCTGCTTTACTTCTCAGTAACTCTAACGCTCCTCATGCTAGCTACATTGCCGGTGATGATCATCGCGGCCATTTTATTTGGCCGATTCATCCGGAAATTGTCAAAACGCACGCAAGATCAAGTGGCAGAGTCCAACACCATTGTGCAAGAAACGCTTACTGGCATTACGAGTGTCAAGAGTTTCGCAAACGAAGCTTGGGAATTGATGCGCTATGTCGGTAGCATACGAGACATTCGCTCTTTGGCAATGAAAGGAGCAATCTGGCGTGGAGCCTTCGGATCTTTCATCATCCTCTTCATTTTTGGCGCCATCACCTTGGTCATTTTCAAAGGGGCAGAACTCATGACAACAGGAGGGTTGGCGAGTGAACACTTCTTTACCTTCCTGCTTATGACGGGACTTGTGGCCGGCTCCATTGGAGGAATTGCAGCTCAGTTCTCAGCTTTGCAGCGTGGATTAGGAGCCATCGAATCATTGATGGAAATGATGGATGAACCGCGCGAAGTCGTGGAAACCAACGAAGCCAATGCGCAAAAACCTGTGAATCTCAAAGGAGATGTCACATTCAAAGACGTTTATTTCCATTACCCGAATCGAGAAGATGTAGCGGTGCTCAATGGCATTACCCTTCGCGTCGCTCCCGGCGAACGAGTTGCGCTCGTAGGTGCCTCGGGTGCTGGGAAATCCACCATCGCTTCATTGTTGCTGCGGTTCCACGACCCCGTTAGTGGCGACGTCAGCATCGACGGCACACCACTGAAAGATTTCCCGCTCTCCAGTCTGCGCAAACGCATGGCGTTTGTTCCACAGGAGGTCATTTTGTTTGGCGGCGACATCAGAACCAACATTGCGTATGGAAGATTCGATGCGACTCAAGCCGAAATTGAAGCTGCTGCCCGGAAAGCCAATGCCTTCGAATTCATCCAGTCTTTTCCCGAGGGATTTGACACACTCGTCGGAGAGCGCGGCGTGCAATTGTCAGGTGGGCAGCGCCAGCGCATTGCCATTGCACGTGCAATCCTCCGCGATCCCGATCTCTTGATTTTGGACGAAGCCACCAGCGCACTTGATGCTTCAAGCGAAAAAGAAGTGCAATTGGCTTTGGACACGCTTATGAAAGGCCGAAGCAGCCTGATCATCGCGCATCGATTGAGTACCATCAAAAGTGCCGACAAAATCGCAGTACTCTCCAACGGCTCCATCGTCGAAATCGGCCAGCACGAAGAATTGCTTGCGCAAAAAGGAGCGTACCAAAAACTGGTGAAGAATCAGGAAGTGGGTTGAATTTGATGCTTTCGTCTGCGACGCGTATTTTTACATGAGAACATTATCAGAATGAAAAAGGCATTGGTTACCGGAATTACAGGACAGGATGGGGCGTATTTGACCGAGCTTTTATTGGAGAAAGGCTACGAAGTGCATGGCGTCAAACGCCGTTCTTCGCTGTTGAACACCGATCGAATTGATCACCTCTACCAAGACCCGCACGAAAAAAATCTCCGCCTCAAATTGCATTACGGCGACCTCACGGATTCCACCAATCTCATCCGAATCATCCAAGAAGTCAAGCCGGACGAGATTTACAATTTGGCCGCGATGAGCCACGTGAAGGTGAGTTTCGACACTCCGGAGTACACGGCAAATGCAGATGGTATTGGCACGTTGCGCATTCTCGAAGCAATCCGCATCCTTGGCCTTGAAAAGGAATGCCGCTTTTACCAAGCCTCCACCTCTGAGTTGTATGGCTTGGTGCAAGAAACGCCCCAGAGCGAAACCACACCATTCTACCCACGAAGCCCCTACGGCGTGGCGAAACTCTACGGCTTTTGGATTGTGAAAAACTACCGTGAATCATATGGAATGCACGCTTCAAATGGCATTCTCTTCAACCATGAAAGTCCCTTGCGTGGAGAAACTTTTGTGACGCGGAAAATCACCCGAGCAGTCGCACAAATCCACTTGGGCCTTTTGGATCAGATGTACTTGGGAAACCTGGATGCTCAGCGAGATTGGGGACATGCCAAGGATTATGTGGAAGGAATGTGGCGCATGCTTCAACAGGACAATCCTGATGATTACGTGCTCGCAACTGGCCGCACCGTCGCGATCCGTGAATTCGTAAACATGTCCTTTGCAGAGGTAGGTCGAAAACTGGAATGGCAAGGAAAAGGCGTCAACGAGCGGGGCATCTGCGCCAAAACAGGCGACGTTTTGGTAAGTGTCGATCCGCGTTATTTCCGCCTAGCTGAGGTAGAATTGTTGGTGGGGGATGCCTCAAAAGCAAAACGCGTTTTGGACTGGGAACCCACCTACACCCTGGAGGAACTCTGTAGCGAAATGGTCAAGAGTGACATTGCCTTGTTCGAGCGCAACAAACTGTTGAAGGACGGCGGGCACGAAGTTTTCAATCAGTATGAGTGAGATCACTTGGGTGCACCACCGTGGATGATATCGAGAAAGACCTTGGCTTGATTTGAACGAAGATAGTCTGACAGTAACGCGCCCCGCTGAACACCATCCACCGTTTGGGGACCTTTATCCACCTGCTCTTGTAGCAATTCGATAAAGTTATTGGGGTCATTCCGGTCAAATAAAGTGCCTGCCTCGGTTTCCTCAAGAATCCGACTCACATCAGACGCAAAATCTCCCAAATAGAAAATTGGTCGCGCAGCCCCAAGGTATTCGAACAGCTTTCCGGGTATGTGGCCCGCGTTGTAGTCCTTTGGTCCTGCCAAAAACAGCCCATCTGCTGTGTCTTGTATCTGTGGAATTTCCTGCATCGGACGGTTGCCATGGAAATGGACAAATCCAAATTCCTTTTCGAGCGTGTTTCGGTAAGCATCCGGCACTGAACCGAAAAAGTCGAATTCAATTTGAGGCATCCGCTTCCGTGAATTGTGTGCCTTAATCGCCTGTAGAAAAGGTTCGATTTCATACAGATCTGTGAGCATACCTGTATAAACCATCCGAAATATTTCACTCGCACCCCCCTCTTTCGATGCCGATAACGCGCGATCAATTCCATTCGGTATGACAAAAAAGTCATTGGGATTTCTTCCTGGCAATTTTCGTGCAAAAAGATCTTTGAAACCCCAACTGACTGTGGTGATCGCATCCGCCTCAGACAAAACCTTCAGTTCCAAGCTTTCATCAATCGCATTGGATACAGCTGAATGTCCCAATTGATTGTAGTAAAAAATGTCTGTCCAAGGGTCGCGAAAGTCTGCAATCCAGCGAATCGACCTCTTTTTTGCGACCTTCCTACCAATCAACTGAACAGAATGTGGCGGACTTGTCGTAATCATCGCTTCAATGGAGTGTGCATCGATGATTTCTATGGCCTTCTTAATCGCCCGAGCATTCCAAGTCTTGCGCGGATCTGGAATGAAAAGGTGACTGCGCAGCCTTGTGAGGAGATTAACTGATTCGTCTTCTCCGTTGTTCGACGAAAAACCTTGGGGAGGTATATGCTTTTTGAACAGTCGCTTCGTCATGCGAAATGGGTTCCAAGCTCTCACTCGGTGGATGTGAATCTGTTCATCCACCGTGTTAAGCAAGTCTTCATCAATGCTGCTGTACTCAGCAGATTTTGGTTCCAACGTCAGCACATGAACCTCTGCTCTTGCCTGAGCAAATTCGTTGGAAAGCGAAAGCCATCTCTTCACCGCTATTCCGCCGGCTGGCGGCCAGTAATAAGTGATGATGAGGATTTTGGGATTGCGCTCCATATTATCTGTCAAACTTACGGAAGCTGTGTTTCTATTGTCCAATCCCCGCTGAGTCGCTGCAACTCAATATCCGCTGCTTGCCAATCATTGAGCGTTTGAAGCTGCTGCTGCTGCAAGTTGATCACCTGCATTTGGATTTCGCGAAAATCCAATGAATTGATGGCACCAGAGGTCAGCCTCTCTTGCGCAATTTCAAGCGATCTTCTGCTGTTGTCAGTGAGTTGTATTGAAATCAAATGGGTCTGCTCTGCAGAGCCCCAACGCGACCATACATCCTGAAGCAATCGATCAACTTCTCTGCGTTGGTCTTCTGCTTGCATTTCAGCCATAGCCACTTGCATCTTCGCTTGCTGTATGGCCCTGCGCGTTGCACCACCATTAAACAAATTAAAATTGACCGCCAGGTTGGCCGATAAGTTTTTGGTCACTCCATCTGCCGACAAATCTCCCGCCTCGAAACGACTGCTTTGCTCATTTTGACTTGCATTGAGCGACACGTTTGGACTCAACCGCGCTCGCGCCTGCTGCACGCCAACCCCGGCGATTTCCTGCGCGATCAATGCATTTTGAATGGCCGTCGCATTCGAAAAGACTTCAGAACGCAATTCTCCAAAATCGTTTCGAGATTTCGGTGCATTTAAGGCTGTCGTAAACTTCCATTGGCTTTCAGCCAACTCTCCCATCAGACGATTCAATGCATTCGTCGACTGCTCGATGCTGGCATTTTGCTGCAACCAAGCCAAACTATCAGTCAACAGTGCGTTGGCGAATTGCAGTCGATCAAAGGTCGATGCAGCACCTGTGGCTTGATGACTTCCATCCAATCAAGCCGAGCCCGAGAGACCCCCATAGCTGCGGACAAC
>CAJQMI010000073.1 GCA_905479395.1 uncultured Flavobacteriales bacterium | reverse complement strand
AGCGGCACTTGAGTACCACTCGTTTGACCCGGGTGAAGGACCCACTTCCAATGCGCCTGCTGCTTGGCTGATTGTCCAAGAACCAATGAGCCACTCAGGAACCACATTACTTCCCCCACAAATGCCTGATTCATCGAGGAAGGCACAGGGAACTGAAGGGGTTGCAGCATAATTGCAGGCAGCAGTATCTGTGCATTGATCTGAGCCGTCCCACACGCCATCTTGGTCTGAGTCAATTTGACCAAAAACGCCAAGAACAGCAAGAACATCTGTTACACTCACGAAGTAATCTTCGTTGCTGTCGGGTTGCCATGCGCAATCTGTTTGAGCTTTTATTTGGCCAAACAGCATGAAGTAGATAATTAAAAGGGGCATTCGCATGCAGGAAAATTACTCCAATCCCAAGGATTAATCAATTCTTACCCTGAAATGACACAATTATACGTGAGGAGTTGCTTGTTTTCTTAAGTTCACCATTCAAACAATGCACCCTTGTACCATGATTCAGTTTCCGCGCTTTCACATTTTTCTCTTTTTGTTTGCGTTTTTTCTCTGGAGTTCGACGGGTTTTGGTCAGAACGTATTGCTTAGCGAGAACTTTGAGGGAAATTCTTTTCCGTCTGGGTGGACCCAACAAACGCTTGCCACCGATGGGGGCTGGTTGATGGGCATGAATTCAGAATTGCAAAGTGACTGGTGGAGCATCTCACCAAATGGCCAATTCATCGCAACCAATGATGATGGGTGCGACTGTGATAAAAGTGAGGATTATTTGATCATGCCTCCGTTTGATTTTTCGACAATAGCAGGAGCAATGCTCCAATTTGAATCGTTTTACGATGGAGGGACTTTTGAAGGCACAACCGAGGTGGTGACCATCGAGTTTTCATTGGACGACGGTACAAGTTGGGACATTCTAGAGGAGATTCAGGGTTCTGACGATGGCGAATGGAATGCTTATACCGTTTCTCTGAATGCTCTACTAGGAGAGTCGAATGTTTTGATTGCTTTTCGATACGATGACAATGGGGGTTGGGTTTATGGATGTGCTGTCGATGATGTTGTTGTTTTCGAGCCTATTGGACTAGACGCATCGCTCAGCGCAATAAATGTTCCGGCAAATGTGAGTATTGGAGAGGTCATCCAAATTGAAGGGAACATTGCAAATACAGGACTTGAGACCATTGACAATTTGGAAGTGGCTTGGTCCACTGGAGGGGATGAATTCCTAGCGGTCTTCAATGACCTGTCGTTGGAGGCTGGCGACGTCTATTCTTTTGTGCATCCGGATTTTTTGAGCATCGAAACGATGGGTGCGATTGAGCTTGAGGTATCCATTGTTTCAGTCAATGGCGGCACAGACGAAAATCCAGACAATGATTCCCAATCTCTGGGTATTGCGGTTTTGGAATATGGCACCATCATGGACGGTGGAATTGAGCGTGACTATATTTTTTACCTTCCCGCTTCAGCGATGCCAAATTGTCCTTTGGTCTATGTCTGTCATGGCTACACAGGAAGTGCTCAAGGCATTATGAACTATTCAGGTTTCAATGCGCTAGCCGATATTTTTGGTTTTGCTGTTTGCTATCCTCAAGGAATCGATGATTCATTTGGAAACGCATTTTGGAATGTTGGATATGATTTTCAGAACAATGAAACGGTTGATGATGTCTCATTCCTGCTAAATCTGACCAATGCATTTGAAGACGACTACGGGATTTTGGCGGATGAGGTCTTCTGCACGGGCATGTCAAATGGCGGCGATTTTTGTTATCTCTTGGCCTGCCAAGCGTCTGAACATTTTAAAGCAGTTGCTCCCATTTCCGGCATGATCATGCAGGAGATTATGGATGATTGCAATCCAACAAACGAAGTGCCGATTCTGGAAATACATGGAACCAACGACAATGTCACATACTTCGAAGGTGATCCAAACAACAATGATGGTTGGGGTGCCTATCCAAGTATACCTCAAACCATTGAATTCTTTGTCAATCTGTTTGATTTGGTAGAAGAGGAAGTTTATGCTTTCGCGGATATTGACCCCAATGATGGGAGCGAAGTGACCGCAGTTCGGTATGGTGATCCTGAAGGGGGTTGCGCAGAGGTTCGACTATACACCGTTGAAGGTGGTGGGCACGACTGGCCGGGCGCTTATGGCAACATGGACATTGAGGCGAGCTTGGAAGCGTGGTTATTTTTCGAGCAGTTGTGCCAGAACATTCCTGAAAACGTGGGGAATGAAATGGGGTCCTCCCATCGAACGCTTGTTTCTGTGGTTGATCTATTGGGGCGTAAATCAAAGCCAGTGAATGGGGAGTTGCGGCTCTTTATCTACTCTGATGGCTCGGTCGAAAAGCATATGGGAACAGACTGAATCCATGCATCGGATTCGATTGAATAGAAAAACGCCCACTGAAGCAGCGGGCGTCTTAGATTCAGTGCGGAGGCTGAGGGATTCGAACCCCCGGTACCTTGCGGTACGCCGGTTTTCAAGACCGGTGCGATCGACCAACTCTGCCAAACCTCCAATGACCGCGCAAATTTACGTCAAACAAATCAAATTGTTTCACTTTGTGAGGAGAATCACATGTTCCAAAAGATGCATTCAGGTGTTCAACGAGCCTAGTTGTGGGTTAAAGTGACCCTAACCATTTTGAATTCAACGGCTTAGATGTCTTAAAATCTGATTGATTAAATCAGCACGCAATCATAAATTCAACAAGCGATACGGCTATGCAACATTTCAAGTTTTAAGATTGTTACTTTTATTGCTTACCAGCTCCAACCCGCAATTTCAAATCCACATTTAACATTTTCACGTATGATCTCAATTTTTTCCTGTGACTTTGCCGGCGGTCTAAAATCGGCCACAATCGCGGCCATGCTGCTGATGGCATCCATTTTAAATGGACAAGTGCATCATGGGGGAGCACCCAATTGGAACATTGACGAAAGCATCATTCCTTCCGTGCGTCTTACAAACATTGACAGAACGTTACTGGATTCACAAGATGCTGTCACGGATCAGTTCAAGGAGGTACCTTGGCGCTTTGGTGTCGAGTTTGATGTGAGTATAGATCCTGCTGCAGACGGTGTGTGGACCGTGGAAGCCAATGAGCGGGTATGGAGGATTCGGGTCGAGGCGCAGGAAGCTCTTGGCCTGAGTTTCTTTTTTGATGAATTTCTTTTGCCGAAGGGAGGGGAGTTGTTCATCTGGAATGCTGAACGAACAGACTTCATTGGTTCCTTTGATCACAGGAATAACAAGGATTGGGGCACGCTTGCCATTGGTCAAACAGCCGGCTCGTCTGTGATCGTCGAGTATCGTGAGCAATTTGATGTTGCTTTTGCTGCAGAGCTGCACATTTCAAAAGTGGTGCACAGTTATCGAAGCATCCACCGTTATGCAGAATCGTTGGAAGAGCGAGGGCCCTACGGAACATCGGGCAATTGCAACATCAATGTCAACTGCCCTGAAGGCGCACCTTGGTCGGTGGAAAGCCGCAGCGTTGCTCTGATCATTCAAGGCAACTTCGCTGTCTGCACGGGCGCTTTAGTCAACAACACGTCGCAAGATGGCACGCCTTACTTTTTGACAGCGAACCACTGCTTGGGGAATCCCAACAATTGGACTTACGTCTTCAATCACGAAATCGAAGGGTGCACAGGCAACACCAACAACGCTCCAACTTCGGATGTGGTATCAGGCGGTACGCTCAAAGCTAGCAACGCTGGAAGTGATTTTGCATTGGTGGAACTGAGCGTGACTCCTCCATCTTCCTACAACGTCCAATATTCAGGCTGGGACGCAACGGGCGTGGTTCCAGCGAATTTGACGGGCATTCACCACCCGAGTGGAGATGTGAAGAAAATTTGCTTCGATGAAGATGCCCCAGGATCTCAGAATGTTGGTGGAGCAGCTGTTTGGTACATCGATGAGTGGGAGGATGGTGTCACAGAACCGGGGTCATCGGGTTCTCCTCTGTATGATGAGAATCACAGGATTGTTGGCCAACTGTATGGCGGAACTGCAGCATGCGCTGGCAGCATCAACAATGGCGAGCCAGATTGGTATGGAAGATTCGACGTGAGTTGGGATGGAAACTCAGCTTCTGCTCGTTTGCGTGACTGGTTGGACCCCTCAAATTCAGGAACCCTTGTCGTGGATGGTTGGCCTGAAGGGGCAGTTTCATACAACGATGACGCGGGTATTCAAGTCACTGGAATTCCCACAGACTTTATCTGTGGAGCTGAACCGTTTACGCCGAGCGTGCTGCT
>CAJQMI010000072.1 GCA_905479395.1 uncultured Flavobacteriales bacterium | reverse complement strand
AAAGAAAGCAAAAATCAAATCGGCCTCAAAAATGCCATGGAACTGGAAGGCTTGTCATACAGCGGAACACAGCACCGCGCCATCGAAGACGCACGCAACATGGCTCGTCTTTTTCAGGTTATCGCAAAGCCGATGGACCTGTTGAACCTCAATGGATAAAGCATGGATCGCGGCAATCATTCAGCAGCTCTTTCGAGCGCATGGTCACGGTATGTGCATTTGACCCGTCATGCGTTCAAAATGGAATTTCGTCAAAAAAACGGACTCGCCGGACTCGTCTTATTCGCCATCGCTTCTGTTTACACTTGCTACCAAGTTGCCGGCTCGCGAGCGGATGTTGACGCTTGGAATTCCCTAGCCTGGGTTGTTTTGCTGTTCTCTGCCTTCAACGCGGTATCCAAGCCCTGGCCGGAAGATTCCGCTGAAATGCGCGCTTATTTGGTTCATGTGGTCAAGCCGCAAGAGTGGATTTTGGCCCGAATCACTTTTTTCAGTTTGCTTTTGAGCGCACTGACATGCATCGTGTTCGTTGCCTTCACCTTGTTTCTCGGTTCCGAACATCTCAATGGCAAGCAAGGCCTGTCCTTCTTCTTGGGCATGCAATGCACATCCATTGCGATGGCGTCTCTGCTGGCCATGATTCAAGCCCTCGCCATTCGCGCCAACGGAGGGTTCGGCCTAATCGCAGTACTCGGACTTCCACTCATCATTCCGGTCATTCTCATTGCTACGCGATACGGCATGGACATCTTGAATGGAATCTCATTTGCCGACACTGCGCATAACTTGCTTTTTTTGGCAACATTAAGTGGCGGATTTGGGGCATTGGGCTACATCCTCTTCCCCTATCTTTGGAACGATTAAAAACAGATGGCTCACAACGTTTGGAAAATCGGCGGCTTTGCCCTCATCACTTATGTCTTGGTTATGGTATTCGTCGTGCCCATGGGGCCCGGATTACTTGAACTCAGAAGCACCGAAGGCACTTTTATTTCCGAGGAAATGGAGCGACCCATTCCTGAGTATTTTCTCACGGGATTTGCCACCCACTGGAATGAGGCGCCTGACCAATTGAGCGTAATTGTCCGGTCTCAATCGAACCTCGTCCAACTTCAAGTGATTGAAGTGCTCGACGACACGCATGCTCGCATTGGTGTATCCCTCCCTTACTCACTTCCTTCAAAATCTTGGGACGTCCTCATCAACCATCCCGTTGACGGCACGCTGCTATTGGAAAATGGTCTTTTTCTATCGGACCGATTCATCGACGAATCTTTGGCACTTCCTGCGCTTGCCATTGAAGAATTCGCAGCGGACTTGCCTTTTCATTTTCCCTACCAACCGCGCATTTTAGAAACCATACGAAACTTGATGCTCCACGTCCCGATGTGGTTTACCATGTTTGTCCTCATGGGAATCGCTTTTGTGGCTTCCATCAAACAACTCGCCACGTCTCGCAGCATGGTGGAAGATGAAAAAGCAGAAGCGTCCGTAAAAGCGGGATTGCTTTTTGGAATTTTAGGCCTGATAACGTGCAGTGTCTGGGCCCGCTTTACTTGGGGAGCTTGGTGGGTTGACGATCCACAACTCAACGGAGCGTTGGTCACTGTCTTGGTCTATTCAGGATACATTGTTCTGCGAAACAGCATTGATAACGCACCACTTAGAGCCAGGTTGAGTGCGGTCTATAATTTGTTTGCCTTCATCATTCTGATCATCTTGTTGATGGTCCTTCCAAGATTTACCGAGAGCCTACACCCTGGCAAAGGAGGAAACCCAGGCTTCAATTCTTATGATTTGGACAGCGCTTTGCGCGCTGCCTTTTATCCTGCGGTCATTGGCTGGATCCTAATTGGTATCTGGATGTACCGCGTCAATCTGCGATTCACCCGCTTGAACAAATTACTCAAATGAACACCATCAACGCTATTCTGGTTCAGTCGCATCCACTGGAAGGATGGTTCTTCGGCAGTGGTAAAGCACTGGTCGTGCTGGCTGTTGCTTTGATTTTGCTCATTGGATTTGGCCTCTGGATGTGGCGTGCTGAAGCGAGACTGAAGAAAATGGAAGCGAAATTGAATCAAAAAACGTCGCGCGAATCATGAAACGAAGTCACATCATGAGCTTGCTGTTCATCGCCATATTGGTCGGAACATTCATAGCCACATTCACGAGCACGAGCAGGTCTGTCGGATTCACTGACGCGGCAATGGCGCCCGGAGAGGAGTGCAAAGTATCGGGAACCTTGGTGCGAGAAGAACCGGTCATTTATGACCCCATCGTTGACCCAACGAAGACCGTGTTTCACATGGAAGACCGAGAGGGCAAAACGTGTCGAATCGTTCTGGACAAAGCCAAGCCAACCGGTTTGGAAAACAGCGAATCAATTGATCTCTATGGCTCCATGGTCGACGGTGAGTTTCATGCCACAGAGATGCTGATGAAATGTCCATCAAAATACAACGAGAGCAACCATGTCCTCGTGAATGAAACTGGGGACTCAAGTTCATAATGGGAATTGAATACATTGGAGAATGGACATTGCTCGCTTGGACGGGCAGGTTCTTGGTTGCGCTTGCTTTTGCTTCTGCGCTTGCAGCCGTCATCTCATTTCTAAATCGATGGAATGATTGGGGCAAACGTGCATTTCAAATTCACGCTTGGTCTACATTTTCGGTCATTGCTCTGGTCTTCCTTCTGTTCGGTTTCCACCGCTATGAGTTCCAATACATTTGGAAACACCTGAACAATGAGATGCCGATGCGTTTTATCTTCAGTGCATTCTGGGGAGGGCAAGAAGGCGGATTCCTGTTGTGGATGTTCTGGCACAATGTATTGGGTCTGATTCTGCTCCGAAAGCAAACCAAATGGACAAGCACTGCTATGGCTACGCTGAGTTCAATCCAAGTCTTTTTGACTTCGATGATTCTGGGAATCTATTTCGGAGATTTCCAGCTGGGACTCGACCCCTTCTTGCTTCTGCGTGATGCTCCCCAATACGCTGGATTGCCTTGGACTACACGCCCAGATTACCTGGCAGCATTCCCTCTCTTTGAAGATGGACAAGGCCTCAATCCGTTGCTCCAAAATTATTGGATGACGATTCACCCGCCCACCCTTTTCTTGGGTTTTGCGGCCACCTCTGTCCCCTTTGCCTATGCAATAGCGGGATTGGCCGACCGAGAAGATCGGTCCTGGATGCGCCCTGCATTGCGCTGGTCATTTTTCACCATTGGCATTCTAGGCACAGGGATTTTGATGGGCGGAGCTTGGGCATACGAAGCGCTCAGCTTTGGCGGATTTTGGGCGTGGGACCCGGTTGAAAACTCCTCCCTTGTGCCGTGGCTAACCATGGTTGCTGGTGGCCATTTGCTCCTGATCAACCGAAATCGAAAGAAGCCCCTTGCACTCTTCAGCACATATTATTTTGTCATCATTTCGTTTTTGCTGGTACTGTACAGCACGTTTCTAACGAAATCAGGCATCCTCGGAGACACCTCTGTTCACAGTTTTGTGGACAGTGGAATTCTCCCCCAACTCCTCGTTTACCTCGTCTCCTTTTTGACTCTTGGACACTTGATGCTTCTGCGACCTGGCGTTTGGCGCAAGCGCGCTTTGTTTGCGATTCTGTTGCTCGTCCTCGCTTGCTTCAAAGGGTATGTGGTTGAAGCGTTGACTGGTTTTCTCATTGTTATTGCTGCCGCTGCCGCACATGCGTATCGCAAGGACATCGAACGCACAGAAGGCGAAGATTCCGTCTGGAGCCGAGATTTCTGGATGTTTGTCGGGGCCCTCCTGCTGCTCGTAAGTGCCGCACACATCACGTGGCAAACGAGCCTTCCTGTTTTCAACGCATTCTTAGAACCGTGGAGTGGTTTGCTCGCTGGTTTGGGAGAAAGTTGGAACAGTGATTTCCTGCGTGACTTGAGCGAACACAACCTCGCACCTGGCACTGACCTCGATCGCACGTATCACCTCGTGCAAGTGCCACTTGCAGTCTTGATCATGCTTGGCGTGGGATTTGCACAGTGGTTAAAGTACAAGCACACCGCCATTCGCAATGTGTTGAAGAAACTCTTCATCCCTTTGCTCATCTCCGTGCTCCTCACAGCTGTATTGCTTTGGCAGTTTTCATTCGAATGGTGGGAACTGCCTAGGGTTGCTCTGTTGTTTGCTGCCCTTTTCGCGACCGCATCGAACGCGGATTACATCATACAATTGGGGAAAGGCAAATGGAGGCAAATCGGCTCGCCCCTGGCCCATGTTGGATTCGGATTGGTCATTTTCGGTGCCGTTTTAAGTACGAGCCAAAAAAACATCATCTCCCAAAATCAAATCGGGGACATCAGCACCCTGAACGAAGAATTGAACAACAGGGAAGATTTGCTCATCATGGAAGGCGATACGCTCAACATAGGTGAGTATTTCGTAAGCTACCGCGATCGTTACACCGAAGGCATCCATGTCAAGTTCCGCATGGATTACTTCGAAAAACAACCCCGCATGTACGCGCCCGGAGAAGTGGTCTTTTTTGACGGAATGGTCTTTGAGGCCATCGAGGCGCATGATGCGTCTGAGCGATTCACAGACGACATGGAAGATCATTGGATGTTCATCCCATTTCCCAATGAACGGCAAGCCAAAACAGCACGACTCTGGGAGTCAGGCATTCCCGGAGAAAAACAATTCACTCTTGAGCCTCGGATTCAGCTGAACGAACAAATGGGCAACGCCCCTGAGCCAGACACGAGGCATTGGCTGCACCGCGATCTCTACACCCACATCAAATGGGGACGAGTCACTCCTCCTGAAACGGACGAGAATGGCTGGATGGGAGGCCGCACTCATACGATGCAAGTTGGAGACAGCATGCTCATTGGGCATACGCTGCTCTCGGTAGACAGTTTGCGCGC
>CAJQMI010000071.1 GCA_905479395.1 uncultured Flavobacteriales bacterium | reverse complement strand
GGCCATATCGACCGAGATGAAAGACAATGAAATTGTTTGCATCCCAGGATTGCAAGGACGCAATCCCCGTGAAATCAGTCTCAAAAATTTAGCGGCGATCATTGAAGCACGGGTGACAGAAATCATAGAACATGTGCATTTCGAAATTCGAAATTCAGGATTTGAAGATCAACTCATCGGTGGGGTTGTGCTTACAGGTGGCGGAAGCCAACTGCGGCACATCACGCAACTCTTCCAATACGTAACAGGAATGGATTGCCGTGTAGGCTTTCCGAGCGAACATCTTGCAGAAGCACCAAATCAGGATGCAACTGCGCCGAGTTTCTCTACCGGTGTTGGCTTGGTCATTCAAGGATACGATCGGCTCTCCCCTCGATCAGAAACAGCTGAGAAGATGCGCGAGCATGTCAATGTTGGCTCCACCAAGGAGCGCTTAATTGATCGACTAAAAGGCTACTTCATCGAAGACGAAGAACTCACTTGATTTTCACTTCCCTCACACTCGAAACATCATGAACGAAACATTTCAACCCACCTCTTCAGAAGTGAATCTGAACGCCCCCATCAAAGTGATCGGTGTCGGCGGCGGCGGCTCCAATGCCGTCAATACCATGTATGACCGCGGCATTCAAGGCGTCGATTTCATCGTTTGCAACACGGACGCGCAAGCCTTGGAAGCGAGCCCTGTGCCCGTTAAAGTACAACTGGGCTTGACACTTACTGGCGGGCAAGGAGCAGGATCACTTCCAGAAGTTGGTCGCAACGCGGCCATTGAATCCCTCGATGAAGTCAAAGAACTCATTGGCGACAAAACCAGCATGGTGTTCATCACAGCAGGCATGGGCGGGGGCACGGGAACAGGAGCAGCTCCTGTCATTGCACAAGCCGCTCGTGAGATGAATATTCTCACTGTTGGCATAGTAACCATCCCTTTTCAATTCGAAGGGAAACGCAGAACAGCCCAGGCACAAGATGGACTGGAGCAGATTCGTCAATCGGTCGACACCTTGCTCATCATTCGCAATGACAAACTGCGGGAACTCTATGGCAATCTGACCATTCGCGCAGCATTCAATAATGCAGACGAAATACTTTGCACTGCAGCCAAGGGAATCGCAGAGGTAATAACACTCACGGGTGAGATCAATGTCGACATGAACGATGTGAATACAGTCATGCGCAATTCCGGTCGAGCAATCATGGGGTCAGGAACCGCATCTGGTGAAGGCCGGGCGCGGACCGCTGTCATCGAGGCACTCGAGTCTCCATTGCTGAACGACTGCGACATCACAGGAGCCCACTTCGTATTGCTCAACATCACTTTTGGCAATGAAGAAATTCTGATGGATGAAATCATGGAAATCACGGACTTTATCCAGAGCGCTGCAGGTCAATCTGCAGAAGTAATCTGGGGCTATGGAGTGGATGAGTCACTGACCGATGACTTGTGTGTGACAGTCATCGCCACAGGTTTCGAAGGCCAAGATCAATGGAATTCAGAAGTCACTGAAAAAACCACCCGATTCGTATTGGGTGCGGAGAAGGAAATCACATCGCCCGTCAATCCTACTCCTGCGGCCCCAACCTTCGCAGAAGTCGCTCAGGCAAGCACGGAAGAGACGACAACCTCGCAAGATTCGCCCTTCCTCAAAATGAATGAAGCAAATGATGCTCCTCAGGAAACGCTTTCGCAACCGAAGGAAATCAAACCAGAATATTCAGAACAGGAAAGCAACATCGAAAATGTGCTACCTGTTGCTGAGACAGGAACTCCAGAAGACGAATCCATGAAGGTTTACACGTTGGACAGCGATCCTCTTCCGGCCACTTCCGACGAGCCCAATCTTGGTGGAATTCGCTTCCATGAAGCGAAAAAAGAGCAAACAGGGACGCCACAAGCCGCGCCTCTTTCTCAAACAACGGACGCAACATCATCCGCGAATCGCGTGCCCATACAACCCGTTACCCGTCAAACAGATTCGGGTGACGCAGGACGGAATCAACGCATTCAACAATTCACCCGGAAACTCAAAACACCGGGCGGACTGGCCAACCTCGAAGCTGAACCCGCGTACAAGCGTCGCCAAGTCACACTTGATGATGTGGATCATTCTTCAAAATCCCAAGTCAGCCGGTTTACATTGAATGAACAGGTCGATGAAGAGGGAGAGCGCCACGTTGAACTTAGAAACGACAACCCATTTTTGCACGATAACGTCGATTGAACCAAGCCATGTCATTCTACACCACCATTTCCGAAGGCATCAAAGATGCCATGCGAAGCAAAGACAAGGAACGTCTGAGCGCCTTGAGGGACATCAAGAGCAAAATGCTTCTTGAAGCCACCAAAACGGGAGCAGACGCCGAAAGCATCGACGACGCAACAGCCTTTTCCATCCTAAATAAGCTGTACAAGCAGAGGAATGAATCCGCTGAAATCTACCAAGGACAGGGAAGGCCTGACCTTGAAGCTGAGGAAAGAACACAAGCCAAGGTCATTGCCGAATTCCTGCCAAAGCAATTGGACGCAGATGAAATCGCAGCCAAGGTGGCCAGCATCATCAGTGAAACAGGAGCCTCTTCAATGGCTGACATGGGCAAAGTCATGGGACAAGCCTCAGCAGCCATGGCGGGCAAAGCAGATGGAAAGCTGATTGCTCAATTTGTCAAATCACAACTGCAGAACTAAGAAGGCAGACTCTTGTTATCAGTTCAATAAATATCAATATGAAAAACATACTCGCCACGCTAACCACGGTTCTTTTGCTCATCAGTTGTGGGACAGCACCGTCGGAAGCAACCAGCAATACAGAGGAGAAAGAAACAACAGCAACCAAAGGTTCAAACACCTCTTTTTCAGATGGTTTCTACCAGATAAACGCTGAATCCAGTACATGCAACTGGGTCGGAACAGAAATCACAACAAAAACGCACACAGGTACTTTGAATGTGTACAAAGGTTCTTTGCAGGTCGTCGACAATCGCGTATCCAGTGCTTTCGTTGCAATGGATATGGCCAGCCTTGACGTGACGGATCTTTCAGGTGACGCGAAGGCTAGCTTAGAAGGCCACCTCAAATCTGAAGATTTCTTCGGCGTGGAAAAGAATCCCTTTTCTGAATTGAAGTTGGAAAGCATCAAAACGAAAGAGGGTCAGTCCTACGCAGGCGGTTTGCTGGTCATCCGAGGGATTTCACATCCTATATCATTCCCCGTGGATGTATCCCAAGATGGCAACCAATTGACATTCGATGGAGACATGACATTCGATCGGTCCAAGTACAACGTCAAGTTTCGCTCCGGATCATTCCCAGACCTCTTTCCTGACCTTGGCGATAAGCTGATCAATGATGAAATCTCAATTAGCTTTCACATTGTTGCAGAGAGCTGAAGAAACTGCTGCAGTTGAAAATGAAACCGAAAGGCCCAACTCCAACTTAGGAGAAGGGCCTTTTTTTGTAGGAAACTAAAAGTCAACTACCTTCGATTCATTGACTCATGCGTTGGACGAATTACTTCATACACCCTGGTGACAACCGGTACTATGTCTTCACCTATCAGGAGGAGAAATACGCCGACGCTTTCCAAGCACGACTAGATGCAGGTGGCATTCCATTCGAACGACACGAGGAGAATTCGGAATGGCTATTTGGAGTGGCGCGTACATATTTCAAAGAAGCCATGAATGCCAACCACCTCGTTTATGCTCAATATCGGACCAAGTTCATTCCCGTAAAAGGACTGCGCAATGCGATGCTCATCATCACCCTTGGATCCATCATCCTCGCCTTGATCGGATTCTTTGCCACGACGGCGAATGCGCAGCGCATGAAGGCAAGTAGTCCCTGGAGCTTATCGGTTGGTGGATTGTATGTCATTCCACTTGAAGCCGTCGGACTCGAAGCAGTCTCAGCAGACAACGAAGGCTTAAATGTGATTTGGAATCCCAAAGGTGGTGCAGGTTTCGGTGCGCGCATCCGGCGTGACATCAATGCCCAATGGAGCGCCGAACTCGGATTGGAAACCCTTCGACTATTGGCCGATTGGGAATTGCGTTACGTGCCGGAATGGGAAACCAACACAACCGGTGAGGGCGCCTTGACCGACACCTTGCAGCTGCGTTCGAGCCGGTACCGCCTGCCACTTCTAGGTACCGTGCGTGTCCCTGTCACTGCCAAAACTGAATTGTCGGCATCTGCCGGGGTGAGCTTTGATTTTTTACTGAGCGATGTCTACACTGCGGACTACCAACAGAACGGGACCATTTACAGCGATTACTCCATCGAAGAAAATCGCCAACAGCGCTGGACTGTTCCCCTACGCGCTGACATTGGAATGAAAATCAAAGGCAACAGCGACGAGGACGTTGCATTCTATTTGGGGGTTACGTATTGGCGAGAGTGGAATTCGAATCGATGGGGGGAAGCTCAATGGCAACATGGACTCGACCAATCCAAAGTCCGAATTTTCCTACCCCAATCGGCCTTCGCCCTGGATGTTCGAATCTTCCTGCCTTGAGGGCATTTAAGATTCCGACGAATCAACCCACCGGGTAACGTATTCCAACGGCTTCCGATGGCTTTTTGGCCACTCCCCTTCTGGATAACCCACATAGAAAAAACCGAGAACCTCAACGTCATCGTCAAACCCGGCGAAGTTCCGGACTTCGGGAAGATGAATCATCGGCGGTGTGGACCAAAATCCACCCAAACCATGTGCGGTGCAGGTCAGATACATGTTTTGCATGGCACAAGCCACGGCATAACGCTCGTCGCGGATGTCAATTCTTCCATTCGGATCAGGTTGGACGCCCACAATGATCATCGCCGTCACATGCTCACCGCGTTTCTTGAGCTTTACCACCTTGGCCTCCGCGGCGTTATCCCCGGCAGCCAATTGATACCATTCTGACAACTTTGGACCAATGGAACGCATGCCATCGCCTACATAAGCGGCGAAACGCCACGGCTGCGTCATTCCGTGCGTTGGTGCCCAAGTACCATTGTTCAGAATCAACTCCACCACTTCTTTATGCACTTTCCGGGTAGAAAAGCGTTCGGGCGAAATGCTGCGACGATCGCGCATCAATTCCGTTACCTCCGACAAATTGTGCCTCATGATTTGTTCTCTTTGCCCGTCAAAGGTAATCGTGAAAATTCTAGTAGCATCTCATGTTCAATCCTCCCAATGCGGTGAATATTCCCGTAATTTCCCACCATGCTTCGAACCTCCATCCTCCTCGTCACACTCCTTTGCAATGCATTTGCTGCTCAAGCTGAATCAAACCCTGACAGTTTGCTCCTGCGATCCATTTACGATGAAGCGCTGACCAATGGAGAATCTTATGAGAATCTACGGACGTTGACCAAAGACATCGGCCATCGTTTGAGCGGATCACAAAGTGCAGCCGATGCCATGCAATGGGGCAGCGCTGTCATGCGCGGATACGGGGCAGATTCAGTTTGGATCATGCCCGTGATGGTCCCAAGCTGGACAAGGGGCAGCATCGCACGCTCAACAGCTTACATCGGTCAAAAACAAGTGCCATTGCGGGTCACTGCCCTTGGGGGGTCCGTCGGCACTCCCAATGACCAATCTATTCGAGGCAAAGTGATCATGGTGAAGGATGTCAATGCGCTCGACACTTTGCGCGCTTCTGCCATCGCAGGACGAATCGTCCTATTCAACCGTGCAATGGATCCAGTTTTGATCAATACCGGTGCTGCCTACGGCGGTGCTGTTGATCAACGTGGAAATGGAGCCAGTGCCGCTGCAAAAGCTGGTGCAATCGGAGCACTTGTTCGTTCCATGACCCATGCACTGGATACGCTGCCCCACACAGGCGCATTGCGTTACAAGGATGAAATCAACCGTATTCCTGCTGCGGCCATATCAACTGTAGACGCTACAACGCTCAGCCATGCACTGGAAAATCACCCCGACTTGGAAGTTTCCCTTCAAATGAATTGTGCGGCTTTTGATGATGTCCTACAAGGCAATGTCATTGGTCAGTGGACTGGGACTGAAAAGCCAAACGAAATCATCACCATTGGAGGGCACTTGGATTCCTGGGACATCGGCGAAGGCGCCCACGACGATGGTGCCGGAGTCGTGCACACCCTTGAAGCGCTTCGAATTCTCAAGGCAATTGGCTACCAACCAAAAAGAACCCTTCGCTTTGTGCTTTTCATCAACGAAGAAAATGGCAACCGTGGAGGAAAAGAATACGCACGAAAAGCAGCAATTGAAAACGAAGAATCAGACTTGGTGCATGTTGGTGCCATGGAATCCGATGCTGGTGGATTCGTTCCCCGTGGGTTTCGGATCGATGCCACGGACTCTGCTACAGCAATCGTACGCAGTTGGGAAGGCCTCTTTGATCCCTACAACATTCATTTGTTTAGACGCGGCGGCGCGGGAGTGGACATCTCACCTTTAAAAACACTGAACCCACGCCCGACCATGCTCGGACTCAGTCCCGATGGTCAACGGTATTTCGATTTTCACCACAGCAGCCAGGATGTTTTTGAAAATGTGCACAAACGGGAATTGGAATTGGGCGCTGCAACATTCGCCGCGGCGCTTGTTATGCTCGATCAGCACCTTCCTTCCCCTCAGCCGTGAAAAAACGAGCAAATCATTCAGGACAATTGCCGAACATCACATTGAGCAATATCAGCAAGTCAGCCACTGTTATGTAGTTGTCGTAATTCAAATCACCTACACATGGATTGGGATTTGGAATGCATGACGCAGAAAGTTCATCCCAAACCGTTCCGATGCCACATGCTTCTGCATCCGACCAACATGAAAAGCTGCAGGAGCCATCTTCAATGTTCGCCTCCGCATCAAAATTGCATGCTTCTGTATACGTGCAACCATAACATTCGTCTTCGCAATTCTCATCGCTTGACCAGAGACTGATCGGATCCTCACCTTGCACCAGCAGCCAGTGCTGACCGACCTCCAAACCTGTATAAACGGATGGCAATCCGATGGGCCAATTCACCACAACAGAATCAACTGAGGCGGTCTCCCCCAAGCCAAAATGCTCCCAATGGCTGTTCTGTCCCAAGTAATTCTCCCCAGCAAACAGCATCCTACTTTGTGCATTCTCGCCAACCCAAACTTCAATCGTCGCTCCGATGGCATCCCGGTTGCTGATTGAGCCTTCGAGCCAAAATTTTATCCAGTGATTTCCATTGGGCTCTGAACGCAATAACTGCGCGTATGTGCCAACCCTATGAGAAACCAAGTCGGGGAAACCGTCGCGGTTGTAATCACCTGTAGCCGTGCTAAAGGAGAGATTGCTCACGCTTTGGAACAGCTCACTATTGGATTCCGAAAACATGCCTCCTTCATTGTAAAACAATTTGTCCGGCTCATCATAAACATCCAAAATAGCCGGATAATTCGTGAATTCGCTGTAACCGTTCGCAACATGCAGATCCTCGAATCCATTGTTGTCTGCGTCAAGCCAATTTCCAGCCCAACAAATGGCATCCACTTGCATATCCTGCATGGGGCTTTCTCCGCTTTCGTCATTCGTTGTTGAAAAAGAATAATCATTGTTCACCAGCATCCAGTTCTGATCGCCGGGAAATGCAGTGAGATAAACATCAAAGTCCAAATCACCATCGTAATCAGAGACACTCGTTGACATGCAATTGATGGCCGCATCCAATCCCACCTCATTCCCTTTCTCAATGAAAGGAATAACAGCACCTGATGGTTGCTGTTCAAAATAGTGATTGGTGTAAATCGTCCGATCACGCACCACATGTAAGTCCAGCATTTGATCTCCATTGAAGTCAACCCACTGACCTTGGAAAGATTGAATCCCCGTGGACTCATACATGCCTGATTCTTCTATGACATCGACAAACGTCCCATCTCCCTCATTGCGATAGAGTTCATTGAAGGTAGATTCATCGAATGACGAAGAGTAATTGGCAACAAACAAATCAAGAAACCCATCTTTATCATAATCGCCAAAACATGCCCCATAACTCTTGCTGCTACCCTGATTGAGCCCACTTGTGCTGGAGACATCTACGAATGTCCCGTCATCATTTCGGAATAACCGATTCGGGAACAGACGATAGGTGATGAAAAGATCTTGGTCGCCATCGTTGTCAATGTCTGCCCACAAAATCATTTTCGCTTCAAAAGGATAATCGGGCAAACCCAATTCAACTTCATTGAATCCTGATTCCTCGCCACTCCCTTCATAGAATCGCAGGTTACCAAGGTGATTGGCAAAACTCAAATCGTCGATGCGGTCTCCGTTGAAATCGGCAAAACTCACTCCGGCTCCTAAAAACCCTCCCGTATGGTCGGTGATCAGGTCCATGGAATTACTCACATCAGTCATTTGTGACCATGACACCAAATGCATCAAGCACATGGTCAATAGGCAAATACCTCTAATTTTCGCGGCAATTATTGGCTGATTCATCACTCTGGGCATTGATTGTCAAAAGCAATGAGAAACACCAACAAATCCAAGACGCTCGTCATTCCATCTTGGTTCAAGTCCGTCGCGCAATCAGAGGGTTCCAAAACGCACTGCTGCAGCCCTTCGTCCCAAAATGTGCCTCCGCCGCAAGCCACCGCATCGGTCCAACATGAAAAATCGCAGGTGCCATCGTCAAGGCTCGCATTGGAATCAAAGTTGCAGGCCAATGCATAGGTGCATCCTGGACACACTTCTCCCGTGCAAGGAGGCGAAACACCAACCGTCTCACCTTCCAGAGCCATGATCGATTGATTGGGATCAAGGCCATAATAGCGGTCCGTGATTCCCGATGGCCAGTCGATGACCAACGAATCCACCACGGTGCTCAACCCTATGCCAAAGTGCTCCCAGCGGCTACTTTGGGAGAGGAAATTCTCTCCGCAGTAAGTCATTTTGCTCCCAAGCAACCCATTCCGAAAAACACGGATGCGAGCGCCAATTCCATCACGGTTGCTCACCGTTCCCTCCAGGTGAACCTTTAACCAGCGATTCATATTTGGAAGTGCCTTCAGAACATAAACGAAATCTCCAACTGCATTTGAAAATAAATCTGGAAAACCATCCAGGTTATAATCCGAAGAGGCAGACGAAAATGACAACACGTTGGCGTCAAAAAGACCCGAATCGTCTTCCTCAAATGCACCTTCTTGGTTCCAGAAGAATTGATCTGGCACATCCGGATATTGACTCAAAATGGTGGGATAATTGGTGTACACGCTGAACCCTGTGCACACATGCAAATCCTCCCAACCATCATTATCTGCATCAAACCAAGTCGAAGCCCAAGAAGTCAAATGCACTTCAACGCTATCGCCAGTATCGGCTTCATAAGGTTCAAAGTTGCCTCCTTCATTGACCATGAGGAAATTGCCTTCGAACATGCCCGCTGCAATGTACAAGTCTTGATCGTTGTCGCGGTCAAAGTCAGCAGCTGAAGTGCACATCGCATTCACAGACAAATCCAATCCACGGGCATGAGCTGTGTTCTCAAATGTCCCATCCAACTGTTGCTCATAATAATAATTCTCAAAGCACAATCGATCGCGAATAAGATGGAGGTCCAAGAGACCATCTTGATTGAAGTCTACCCAATGGCCCTGAAAATTCTGTGACAACGGCTGGCCCATCCCAAGCTCAAACGTCACCTCTTCGAATTGGCCGTTGCCGAGGTTATGATACAATTCATTGAATGGCTCATCCGATCCACTGACATAATTCGCTACAAATAAATCCACAAAGCCATCATTGTCATAGTCGCCAAAACTCGCTCCATAGCTCCGTCGGTCTGCCATGAGAATCCCACATGAATTGCTCACATCTTCCATGAACAAGTCCCCCTGATTCAGGTACATGCGATTCGGTTCAAGCCGATAAGTGATGAACAAATCCTGATCGCCATCATTGTCTATGTCCACCCAAATGATGGACTTCGCTTCGTACGGATAATCCGAGAGGTTAAGGAGGTAATCCGAAAATCCAACGCCGTTGCCCAAGTAAAATTTCAACTGGCCCTCGTGGTGAGCCAGACTCAAGTCGTCAATGCCGTCACCGTTGAAATCTGCGACACTCATCCCTGCACCCAAGTAGCCTCCTGTTTGGTCACTGACAATGTTGAGCTGATTGCTCACATTCAAGAAATTGGATTGTCCCGAAAGGCCCAAAACAATTCCAAGCTGCACACACAAAAGCATCAGGTTCCGTAGGAAGCCGAAGACGCGAATATTAGAAACAGAAAAGATTGGGCGCAAAGTCATGAGTGAAGTCCAGATATAAATTTGGATTCCAACTCAAGCAGGTACTTAAAAATAGCCTAGGACGACCTCATTTCCTAGGCTTGTGTGAACTAAATCAAGGACATACAGAAGCAAAGGCAGTCAGCAGAATCAAAAGGTCCTCAATGGCTATGAAGCCATCATCATCCAAATCACCAACACAAGAAACCTCGCATTGTGCCGTGTTTTGATTCCAGGTCGCGCCCTCTCCACAAATGACCTCGTTGAAGAAACATGAGAAATCACACGAACCGTCATCGTAATTGGCATCAGCATCGTAATTGCATGCATCCAAATAAGTGCACCCGGGACAATCCCCTTGGCAAGACGCAGAACCTTCGACCAAACTTAAAACCGCATTCGCGTCTACGTTGGGCCACATTTCAACCAACCCGTTGGGCCAGTGAACGACAACAGAATCCAATGAATTTAAAGCTCCTAGACCAAAATGCTCCGAGCGTGAATTCTGAGATAAGTATCCCTCGCCACAATACGTCTCGCGGTACCAGTAGTTGCCGCCAGCATACAATTCAATTTTAGACCCAATCGCATCCCGATTGCTCTCTGTGCCTTCCAATTCAATCTTGAGCCAACTGTTTTCATTGGGTGTGCTCGCCCTAAATTCTGGGGAAACTCCAATGTGATGCGAAACCAAATCGATGAAACCATCTGCATTGTAATCCCCAATGGCTGTGGAATAGCCCAGCGATGTCGCACTTTGAAAAAGTATTCCAGACTCTTCAAGACTTCCCTCGTTGTTCAAGAATAGAGCGTCGGGCTCTTCATTGAAATCGTAGAGAATCCCAGGATAATCGATGTACGTAGCGACACTGGTCGCAACATGCAATTCTTCCCAACCATCTGAGTTGACATCGAGCCATTGCCCTGCCCAACAGACTTCATACATCGCAAGTAGCTCCGTTGTGATATCTGTGAAATTGCCCGCGCCATCGTTTTCGAGCATCACATTGCCCTCAAGTCCTCCTGCCAGAAAGAAATCAATGTCCCCATCCCTATCATAGTCATGGGCGCTTGTAGACATGCAATTGATCGAAACGTCCAGACCCATGGCTGCGGCAGATTCTTCAAAAGCAATGGTGCCCGAAGATCCTTCATTCATGTAAAAGAGGTTGGGATAAATGAATCGATCCCGAATAACATTCAAATCCAACCATCCATCGCGATCAACATCCACCCACTGCGCTTGAAATGATTGCAAATTGCTTCCTCCCATTCCGAGCTCATCCGTCACCTCTTCAAACGTTCCATCTCCCAAGTTGCGGTACAGTTCGTTGCCTTGAGGCACATCAACGCCGTAGCCGTATGTAGAAACGAATAAGTCAACAAATCCGTCGCGGTCAAAATCACCAAAAGCAGGTCCGAAACTTCGGCGTTCGTCCTGGGAAATCCCACACGTCGCGCTCACATCCATCATATTCAAAGTGCCATCGTTTAACCACATTTTGTTGGGGGCCAATCGAAAAGCGACAAACAAATCCTGATCTCCATCGTTGTCCACATCTGCCCAAAGCATTCCTTTGGATTGAGCATTTGGCGTGATCAAGCCCAAGTCTATTTCTTCGAAACCGTCGTCTACAGCAAGGTAAAATCGCAATTCTCCTTCGTGATGTCCAAAACTCAAGTCATCCTTACCATCACCATTGAAATCGGCAAAACTCACGCCTGAGCCCAAGTATCCGCCCGTATGGTCGGAAAAAACACCCAATACTCCATCATCAACCACGAGTTGAGCAGAGGTCTCGAAAATTGAAAGTGCAAACAAGATGCACCACCACATTCGAAACAACAGATATAACTTTTTATGAGTCATCAGAACTAAAAGATACATCAGAAATTGGGGCATAAAAAAAGGGCCTGACAAATGTCAGGCCCTTTCCGTATCCGTTTATTGGATTATTCGCAAACTGTTCCGAATGCTCCCAAGAATAGAAGCAAGTCAGCTGTAGTTACAGAACCGTCTTGGTTGATGTCTTCAGGACATGGGTTTGAGAGATCAAACTCACAAGATCCGTCATCATTACCAGCAGTCTCATCGTAGTTGGTTGCATCTGCATACGTACATCCTGTGCAAGCATCAAATACGCACTCATCGAGTACTGTGATGTTCGCAACTGGATCGTAGTTACAAGCACAAGCAATGTCACAACCTTCGATACAGTTGTTACCACCGACACTGATGTAAGCTGGTCCGTAAAGCTCGCCACCTGTGACCAAACCACCGAACAAGCCGGAGATTGACCATGAAGGCTCGAAGTTAAACGTATCATCACCAGTCGTCAAGATGTAACATCCTGCTTCCATGCAGTAAACTTCCTGCAAGAAAGAACCGTCGCTATTGTCAAGTGTCAAAGAAGTATTCACGACTTCGTTACCCTCCAAATCTGTGATTACGATATCGCGACCGGTCCACCCGTCACCGAAGCTGTCGTTCATGGTTACCGTCACGCAAGTGCCGTAACAGCAAGAACCGTCTTCGATTGTAGCTTCAGCATCGTAGTCACAAGCCTCTGCATCAGTACAACCTGCGCATGTGACGTATTCACACGTACCGTTCTCAGTTGTAGCATCCATGTCGTAGTTACAAGCGAAGTCATCCATACATCCGCAGACAACGTCAGCACCTGCAGAGAATGGGTACATCTCTGTAACCAGGGCTCCTGCAGCACCACCAGCAATGATTTCATTGCCGTCGCCGTCCGTGACAGACCAGCCTTGCTCACCCGACCACTGGAATGCACCCGTAAACTCGTACGTGTAGCAACCTGGATCCAAGCATAACACATCCAATCCGTATTCAGCGCCGTCGAAGTTGTCTTCGTCAATGATGAATTCAGCATCATCAATGGCACCTGCAGCAACAGAGTTGCCCTCACCATCAAGGATTTCATATCCACCTTCAGAACCAGAGTTACCTCCTGTCCATCCGTCACCGAATGAATCCGTCATGTTTACCAAGATGGCAACACCACCTGGGTTTTCATCACAAGCACAAGTAGTGTACTCACAGATATCGTTGGTTTCAATGTTTGCTTCTGCATTGTAGTTACAAGCTGCGCTAATCGTACATCCCTCAATCGCAGTCTCGCAAGCGAGTTCGATTTGGTAAGAACCTTGACCGTTGAAGACTCCATCGTCTTGGTAAGTAACATAAACGAAGTATGTCATCATCGGATCAGAAACGAACTGCATGTACGCATCATCCTGATCGAAGAAACCACATCCCTCGAATGAACCATCACTATCAGCAATTGCCCCAGTGACATCAAGAACGCAGTCGTATGCTCCACAAGAAGCAGAAGCAGAAGAATATACCTGAACTCGCGTGTCAATTACAGAACCACAAGTGTTCAATGTGTGCAATTCACCTGTTCCAGTGAATGACCACCAAACACCAGGAAGTGCATCGAATACGAGCTCAACAGAACCATCTTCCTCAGCAACACCTGTTGTTGACACGAAGCTACCTGTTGCCATGCCAAGGTCAGTTACGACCTGGTTTCCATTGAAGTACATGTTTGCAGTTGCGCCGTTCCATCCGTCACCGAACGAGTCGAAGCCTTCGAAAGTGAATTCGCCTTCAGCCATTCCGCAGATCCACTGACCAGCAGTAGCAACGCCTGAGAACTGAGAACCTTCACTGTCAGTAACTGTCCATGAAACTTCTCCGTCCCATGAACCACCGCCTGCAATTACATATGCAGCATTTTCTTCAGCTGCACAAGGAGCGCAAACAACATCAGGGGCGCCATCAGCAGAAGCGTTACCCATTGAGCCTTCCAAGTAACCTTCGTTGCATGGCAAGTCAAGAGCATCCTCACAGAGGTCGTTCACAGGAACCTCAGTGTAAGCACAAGAACCATCGTCTTGGTTAGCGTAGTCGAGGTAGTTGTCAGCCGCACTGTCTGTGCAACCCAAGAAGATACCAGTGGTAGTGAATTCGAAATCACCACACTCAGCTGGATCTGTAGTTCCAACAGCAAAGTAGTAGTTGGTATTTGACTCCAAGTTTGGCAAGAATGCCTCAATTGAACCAGCGCATGTTCCCGTGAACACACAACCAACGAATCCACCCAATGCTTCACAGTCGCCTCCATCCAAGTAAATGGTCAAAGTCAAATCCCCTGAAGGGTTGTCTGTAGAGTTGGTGAGATCGAAGTAGAACGTATCGAAGTCAAGTCCTGTCACAACATCAGTGCTGTTGAAAGTAAACCAAACCGCGTAGTTCGTTCCTCCGAAAGAAGGAATGGCCGTTGGGTTCGAGCAGCATACGTTTCCGGTGAAGGTTACGCCATCCAATTGAGGAGTTGCCTCTTCACAGTAGTCGTTGCTCGGGAAAGACTCGCAATCTTCACATGTTACGTCCAACAAGAACTCGGTTCCACCTGAGAAAACAGAGTAGTAAGAAACATAGATGTAGTAGTTGAATCCAGTTTCTGCCAAGAAGGCAACACCGGACATCAAGCCACAGTTGTCATCGTTTCCAACAATTGCCTCCAATTCACCTTCGTCATTGTAAACGAAAACATGAAGCTTCGTATCCGATACAGGGTCAGCGAATCCAGAAGTTGCTGTTGGTGTGTTACACGTGTTGGCGAATACTTGGTAGTCGGCATCAGCGTTGAATTCGTACCAAACACCACCTGTGGTGACGCCAGTACCTGCAAATACTCCAATCAAGTCTTCGTCGTCTTGAGCCAAATAAAGCGTACCTGAAACAGATGCACCACAGTTAACTGCTTCAGCATTGTCGATTGCGTCGTTTGCTGGTGGAACCAAGCAAGAACCATCATCCACAGTCACTGAGATGTTGTAGTTCAAGGCAGCCTCATCTGTGCAACCTTCAAAATCACAACCCCCCAAGAGACCGAAATCTACGAACCAGCCACCGGAAGGGAATCCAGAAGGTGGAGGCAATACTCCGTAATATCCTGAAGCAACTTGGTCTCCGTATACTGTTCCAAACTGGTCAGTAATAATTGTAGCAATTTCTCCGTCAGCTGTACCACCGCCAGTTGTGAAGAGGTAACATCCCAAAGGAATACAGTGGAAGTCAGTTCCTACCCCGTTGATTACAAGAGTAGCCTCGTCTAGGTTGCCTGAGACAGCAACCTCACCGTCATAGCTTTCCAAGTAGTAGTTGGCACCGTTCCATCCATCACCGACCAAATCGTACATTTCAATCAATGCAGCAAATGTGCCTGCCTCACAGAATACGCAAGAGGCTTCCTGCTCCTGCGTTGCCGTTGGATCGTAGTTGGCTGCTGTATTGTCCATGCAACCAATGCATGAATAATCGCAAGAGCCATCGTCAAAGTTAGAACCTTCAGTGTAGTTGCAAGACTGATCGTCCGTGCAACCTGGAACGGCTGGAAGACAGAAAGAAGAACTCTCAGAGCTTCCGAATTCACCACCTGCAGCAAGAGCCAATCCATTCCCGTCAGTAACACTGTAGCTTCCAGCTCCGTAAGAGCAGCACATACCATCACCAAATGAATCGTACATTGTGAAAGTGAAGCATGCAGAGGCGAGACAAAGCTCTGTTCCTACACTCGTTCCGCTAGCAACAGTTCCACCGTCAGCATCAACCAAATCCCAAGAGGATTCGCCAGCAAAGTTGTCTGGGTTGATCGTTATTGTAATGGCTTCAAATGCGCAAGACCCGTCGTCTTCAGTTGCTGCAACGTCAAAGTTACAAGCTGTAGCATCGGTGCAACCAATGAACTGGCATGACCCATCATCTGATGTAGCTGTCATGCTGTAGTTAGAGGCCGCAGCATCCATGCAACCGGGGCCGAAGCACCATTCATCAGAAGTAACAGCGTTTCCAGTTGCGAAACCGCCACTTACGATAGCTAGGCTGTTCCAGGTAACGCTCCAAGCGCCAGAAGCGCCCAT
This sequence comes from uncultured Flavobacteriales bacterium, assembly GCA_905479395.1. Lineage (GTDB taxonomy): Bacteria > Bacteroidota > Bacteroidia > Flavobacteriales_D > Sanyastnellaceae > UA16. The sequence goes on along the minus strand of CAJQMI010000071.1, from coordinate 1,612 downwards.
TCCATCACCGAAAGCATCAGTTACAGTCATCGTGTAACATCCTTCAACGACACAGGCTTCTTCAAAAATGTCGGTACCATTCGTGTACGAACCGTACATAGACGCAACAACCTCACCTAGGTTATTCGAAATGCTGTAACCAGTCTCGGAAGACCAATAGTTGCTTGTCAAGGCAATGGATAGCGCTTCAAAAGCACAAGATCCATCATCTTCTGTAGCGGCTGCATTGTAGTTACATGCTGTCATGTCCATGCATCCTGCGACGGCGACTGCGCCAACAGCAAAACTTGTGGTTTCAGCGGCTCCAAAAGATCCACCAGAAGCTAGAACGTTTCCATCTGCATCTGTCAATGTATAACTGCCTTCTCCGTATAAGCAACACATGCCATCAGCATAAGCGTCATACATGGTCAATGTGTACATCCCGTCTGCTAAGCAGGCTGTCTCTGTTGCCGAAGGTGTTCCGGCATCATATCCATTGGAGGCGAGAATATTCCCCGCATCATCCGCAATGTCCCACGAAGTTTCGGAAGAATAGCCATCAAAGACAATTTCGAGGGTTACCTCGTTCGCATCACACTGCGCGAAGGCTGCGGGAGCGGAATAAAAGTAAAGCGCAAACATCGCAATGATGCTACAACACTTTGTAAACGTGTTAAACATTTGATTTGGTTTTGGTTAGAATTCTCAGACAATTTGGATGAGCTGAACGCTTTCAACTCGGATGAAGAAGAACTGATGTCAGTCCTACAAAACTGAGTTTTCAATCATGCTCACGCAGAAAAAACACTCAGTTTCGCGATAAATGTAGAGCAATGAATCATGAAATCCAATAAATCACAAAGGAATTTTGGCCAATCCGCAGAATACTCATCGTTAAATTCCGGTCACTCAGCGTAATTAGAGGCAGGTTAGCCGAATATCGAATCCCACCTACTCGAGGTAACCACATTGAGAATGAACAATTTAAGTGCTCAGCGGTATTTCGGAATCAACACCGCTGAATGGTCGAATTCACCACATTTCTGAATGCCAGCTCTCGGAAAAGGGAATCACGACCTCTTCCCAGCAACTTCCGTTCTGTTGATGAACCACATTCACGACCATGGTATCATCCGTCACGTGGTGGGCTTTTCGCAACGCCCAGAAATCAGCATTGGAAGCTTCATGCCATCTTTCCTTGTCCTTATATACGTTGTTCTGACGATCAAACCAGTCCACGGGCTCGCGCCACTTTTTTGTCGCGTTTCTCAGGTGATTTACTGACGCATCAATCGAACAGCCCGTCGCTGGGGCATTTGCCTCATCCACCGCTACAAACAGCAGCCGATTGCCACACAAACGCCAGCTTGCATTCAAACGCTTGCCATGCGCTTCCCAGTTCGCCAAAAATGCATCGAAGTCTTGAACGAATCCTTTTGCTTCTCTGTCTGTCAACGCACGATCTGCCAGATAGACCCAGATCCTTGCATCGCGCGGCATCCCGATCCAATTCACAGCGTGCATCTCCGCTCCTTCGCTCCAAATGTTGTTCTCACTCTCCATGCACCAAAGTTAATGGACCCTGAGGAGATAACGGATTGGGAGGGTTTGCCAATGCACATCGCATTAA
>CAJQMI010000070.1 GCA_905479395.1 uncultured Flavobacteriales bacterium | reverse complement strand
AATCTTCCGAAGAAGATTCCGGGCTGCTGCATCAAGTCAAAGAACGTTTATAAAAGTCCACCGGTAAACCGGCTTCTTTAAATGCTTCGTTAATTTTAAAGCGGATGCAAATGTAGGTTTCTTTTTCAAGAAATCTCAGTTGCAAATCGCTTTTCAATGAACTCACTTTCCTTCGAAAGCGGGCGCAAATGTACAATGGGTTATTTGAATTTCGCATCAACATCTGTCTTTTTTTTTATTTTTTTTCTTGCAAGAGCCACTGGCAATCCTCAACCAGTTGATTCATAGATAATTCACTTGTTCCGTCATAAAAACCCCTTAGCCGTCCTTTCTGATCTACCAGCACTACATTCTCTGTATGGACGAAATCTTGCATGCCGCCATCTCCTCCACGAGCCTCATCATAACATGCGAAATAACTCCTCCTTGCAAGGCGATAAATCTCTTTTTTATCACCTGTCAAGAACCACCAATTTTCATGTTCAGCATCCATTCTTTTCGCGTAAGCATTTAAAACAGATGCACTGTCTGCCTCCGGGGTGACACTATGACTCAATATTCGCCATCCCATTTCAAGATCCAACTCGTCCCGAACCTTTGTCAGGTTGGAAGTCATAATGGGGCAAATAGTCGCACAACGGGTGAAGAAAAAGTCTACAATGATCACATCACCCAAAACATCTTCGAGCTGAATCGAGTCACCCAAGTGATTGATCAGGTTGAATGGCGCAATGGTGTGCTGTTCTCGGCTCCAATCCTGAGAATCCACCAAGGCGGGATTTAAATCACCTGGCTGCAGAATAGGAATCGATTTGGAGGGGTAAAGAATGTATACTCCTGCTGCGACGGCTACTGCGAACGTGGATAGCAGAGACATCAACTGCCAAGACACATGCGATTGGGTGGTTTTGTCCTTCATCTATCTGCTCTGAACAACCACTCACCTGCAATGCATGTTCCAAGCACACGCGTATCCAGTACATCTATTGGGTCAATTGTCATCCAATTGCGATCCATCCAAGTCAAATCCGCCCACTTGCCCACCTCCACTGTGCCCAAATCCGATTCCTGAAACTGAGCCAAAGCCACCCACTGCGTCATGCCCCGCAGGGTCTGTTCCTTGCTTAGGGAATTGTTGGCCTGGAAACCGCCTTCTGGGAAGCCATTCGCATCCCGTCGTGCAACGCTCGCGAAAAAGGTCTTTCGAGGATCGATATCCTCCACAGGAAAATCGGTACCCAAAGCAACCATCCCCAATTGACCCAACAATTCCTGATAAGCGTAAGCCCGTCGAATGCGATTCCGCCCCAAGCGTTCACCCGCCCAATACATGTCACTTGTTGCATGCGTCGGCTGCACTGAAGGAATGATGCTGTTGCGGCCAAAACCATCGAAGTCCTTTGGCGCAACCACCTGGGCGTGCTCAATGCGCCAACGACGATCGTTGGTGCCGCCGAGAATCTCTTGGTACGCATCCAGTACCCATCGAACTGCCGAGTCACCGATGCAATGTGTGGCGGCTTGCAGACTATCTAAAGCAAGTGCCTCCAATTGCTCACGGAACCAAGAGGCGTCTTGGGTGCCGAGCCCATGCCATCCTGGCCGATCGGAATAAGGCTCCAATAACAATGCACCGCGAGAACCAAGTGCACCATCCATATAAAACTTTACCGAACGAACCGTCAAGCGGTCTTTCAAAATCGGACCCCTTGCTCGCAGCCATTGGATAGAAGAATCTTCCGAGTTCACCATGGCATTGATACGCAGTTTGAGGTCTCCCGTGCCATGAAGCGAATCGAGGCGAAGAATTTCACCAGGAGCTAACCCCGCATCTGTAAGCCCCGTGATTCCCTGTGCAAGCAAGTTTTCTTGTGCCTCCATAAGCGCCTCAAACCGTTCCGCCGGAGCACGACGAGGGACATGCTTTTGAATCAACGCACATGCATTATCCACGAGCACTCCGGTAGGATACCCCCCCTCTCCTCGCAAAATTTCACCACCCTCTGGAGCTGCTCCGCTCGCACTCCACAACCCCGCCAATTCTAGCGCAATGCGATTCACAATCAACGCATGGCCATCAATGCGCTCAAGCACCACAGGCTTATCAGGGAAATATTCATCCAAAAGCAATCGGGTTGGAAAGCGAGGTTCTTCCCAATCATTTTGATCCCAGCCACGCCCAACGACCCATTCATTGGGACGTTCTTGATCATGTGCCACCATTCGACCAACCGCTTCCTCCCAACTTTCCGTTGCAAACAAGTTTGCCTCCAATAATCCGTCGGCATATCCAACCAAATGTGCGTGACCATCCATTAGGCCTGGAAAAACGACTCCACCTTTCAAGTCGGTCACCTCAGTTGCGCGGTATCGATTCAGAATTTCACGCTCCGCACCGATGGCGAGAATTCGCCCATTTCGAATGGCCATCGCCCGTCCAATTGAGTTTTGCGCATCCATCGTGATGATGGTGCCGTTATGGACAATTGAATCCGCACTCTCAGACTTGAAACCACATCCCGATACGCAGAGTGAAGTGACCAAGGCGAGGAGAACATTGTATGTTGAAAATCTCATGTTTTTTGATAATGGTAAGCGCTTGCTTGCGCAGCAGGCATAATGAGCAGATCTTGAATGCTCACGTGCGCAGGACGTGTGGCGATGTACAATACCGCGTCTGCAACATCCACCGCTTGAAGTGGCTCAAATCCTTTGTAAACATCTTTGGCAAGGGATTCGTCTCCTTTAAATCGGACCGAACTGAATTCTGTTTCTGCCGCGCCAGGAGCAACTTGTGCCACCTGAATTCCGCGCGGCAATAAATCCATGCGCATGGCTTGCGTCAATCCATGCACCGCAAATTTCGAAGCGTTATAAACCGCGCCACCGGGGTAAGCTTGGCGACCTGCAATGCTTCCAATGTTGATGATACGCGCGCCAGACTTCATCTTTGGCGTTAACTCACGTGTCACATGGAGGAGACCTTTTACATTGGTATCGATCATGCGGTTCCAGTCTTCGTAAATCCCTTTGTCAATTGGCTCCTTCCCCACGGCCAAACCTGCATTGTTGACGAGGACATCCGGCACCTCATCGGAACTCAAATTGGACAACGCTTGCTGCGTAGCTTTCAAATCGCAGACATCAAAACTCAAGGTCTTGAGAACAGCATGGCCTAGCTCCTCTCTCAATGCCTCAAGCCGATCGCTTCTCCTTCCTGTCAATAAAAGCTGAAATCCTTGAGACGCTGCCATGCGAGCGGTTGCTGAACCAAAGCCTGAAGTAGCTCCTGTTATCAACATCACACCCCTCCCGTTTTGTGGTTTATCCTTTTTCATGTCTATTTGCCAAAGGTACATTCACAAAAACCTACACATGAAACACATTTACACGATTGGACTCGCATTGTTAGGATGCATCGGAATTCAAAATACAAGCTCAGCCCAGGCCATAACGCATACCATTGCGGAGATACAAGGCGAGTTATTTAGCTCACCGCTCATCGAGCAAGTTGTGACAACCACGGGAATCGTCACAGCCAACAATGTGACTTCTGCCACATCAGGCACCATTGGCTTTTTCATCCAAGATGGAGAGGGCCCTTGGAGTGGCGTTTACGTCTACGACAATACACAAGCGCCTGAGATTGGAGACGAAATCATCATTGAAGCAGAGGTGGCTGAGTTTTATGATGTCACGGAGCTGGTGAACTTAACTTACTACAACGTGGTGAGCTCTGACAACACATTGCCCGCCCCAATGGTAATGACGACTGGAGAGCTTTCGAGCAGCGAAGCCCATGAAGGATGCCTCGTCCAAATCATCAATGCTACTTGCGTGGTGCCAGACGCCGATTACAATGAGGCCATTTTTGATGATGGCAGTGGTGAAATCAAAACCAATGACTACATGTACTTCCCAGAAGCTGGGTGGGTAGCAGACCAAGTGTACTCGATCACCGGTTGCATCCATTACACTTTCGAAGAGTACAAAATTGAGATCCGAAATGCAGCAGACGTGGTCGAAGGAGCTGTCAATGGCGTGGGTGCATCAAACATGGCCGCTGAGCTGGGCATTTTCCCAAATCCAGCCCAAGACGCAATTCGATTGAACAGCAATGCACCGGGACAACTTCGCGTCATCGACGCAGCAGGACGCACTGTGCTGAACGAAAACATCCAGGGTTCATATCCAACAATTGATGTAAGCGGCTTGGCAAATGGCACGTATGCCGTTGAATTCATGAGTGACAACAATCGATTGGTATCCCGATTTCTCAAGCACTGAGGGAAATACTCTCCATCTTCACAATCAAAAAGCGGCCTCATTCGGGGCCGCTTTTTTCATGCAGTCAATCCTCTGATTTTGTGATCTCGGGAGATTCCGAATCCTCTCCTGTGATGGTGTCTTCTGCGGAAGTGGCGCTGCCTTTGTAGAGGTCATAACCAACCCAGCGACACTCCAACGGGCCATTGAAGCATTGGATCTTGCGCTTGGTTTTCAATCCCACACTTTTTAGCGCTTCCGCATCCGATGAAATGATCCACGCCGAAAAACCCGGCCAGTTCGTCTTAAACGCATCACCAATGGCACTGTAAAACTCTGGAGCGTCCTCCAAATCCAGTCGCTCACCGTAGGGAGGGTTCAGCACAACCACACCGCTTTCAGTGCGGGGTTGCATTTTGAAAAAATTCGCGCGCCCCAACTCAGTGATGCCATCCAACTCCATGTTGGCCAATGCCTGCCGTGTTTGAGAAATGGATCCAAAGTCCTTATCCCATGTGAACATGGGCGTATGAACCTTGTTGCGCTGTTTTTTCATTTCATCACGCACATGCCACCACTCCTCGTCGTCATATCCACGCCAATCCATGAAAGCAAACTTGCGACGGTGCCATTGGATTGGCAAACCATCCGTCCAAAGGGCTGCTTCCATTGTAAATGTGCCTGAACCGCACATGGGGTCGTACAACGGTGTGCCTGGTTTCCATCCCGAATGAGCCAACAGTCCGGCCGCGAGCACCTCATTCAACGGAGCTTTTGCTCCAGCAGGTCTGTAGCCTCTTCTACTAAGCGGTCGTCCTGCCGCATCCAAGGACAAAGTGACCGCTGAATTTGAAATGTGCATGTGAATCCGCATATCAGGATCCTCACGGTTTACGCCTGGTCGAATGCCTCCTTGATCTCTAAAATGATCTACAATGGCGTCCTTGAGGCGAAGCATAGCAAATTGAGAATGCGTAAAAATGGAGGAATGAACCGTAACATCAATCGCAAACGATGAATGAGCTGTCATAACTGCTCCCCACTCCCATTTCTTGGCTTCGTTGTAAAGCTCGTCCGGGTTCTGTGCCTCAAAAGATAAAATCGGCCGCAACACGGTCAATGCGAAACGGCTGGAAAGGCAGACTCGAAATAACGTCGCCATATCTGCCTTGAATTCGACACCGCGGCGAACATCTTTGATGCCAATCGCTCCCAACTCGACCAATTCGGAACCGAGCAAGTGCTCCATTCCAGCCAATGTCTTCGCAAAATACAGCGGCAAATCCGATTCTATTTTACTCACTTTGGCCTCGCTATTGTCTGTGTTCTCTGAATTTTCGTTGTTCATCCTCCTTTGCTTTTGACTCGATATCCCTTCCCTTCCAAAGCGGCAATGACTTTCTGTCGTTGATCTCCTTGGATTAAAATACAGCCTTCCTTGACCGCACCCCCGACTCCACAGATGGTTTTGAGTTCTTTTCCGAGAACCAACAAAGCCATTGCATCTCCCTGGTAACCCTCGACTAGCGTCACTGGTTTTCCCGCACGCTGTTTCCGATCCAAACTGACATAGAGCAATTGCTTGTCATTGGCCACCGGTTCCTCGGAAGCGTCCTGCTCAGACATCAATGTCCAACCCGGCTGGGTGCTGAATACCATGCCATCGCTTTCTGTCCGAACACGCGCGTTATCTTTCTTATTTTTGGCCATGCCAGCTGCGAAGGTAATGGCGAACAGGAGTTAATTTATTTTCTTTTGTTGGGTAAAATGGCAGGAAATCCCTATTTTTAGGTAGAGATGAAAAAATTCAACCCCATTGCCAAGCTCGGTCTGGTGTGCTTAAGCTTCTTCGCCTTGTTTCAGGCAGAAGCTCAAGGAAACTGTACCTCTTTTGATTTGGATTACATCTGCCAAAATACAGAGTACGTGCAAAACGTATCGCTGGATTGTGGTCTTGCATGCTTGAACGACGGCGAAGAATGCCTTGTGGCATGCATGACCGAACAACTCGCACTTACCAATAGCTGCATCGGTTGTTTTGGAGAACAAGTCACGTGCATCGTCCAAAGCTGTTTTTTGGCGTGCGCTTTTGGCAGCGAGGAAGATTGCGCTGAATGCGCATTGGCCAATTGCGAGGCTGGTTTCAATGAGTGTGCAGGAATTGTTGACAATGACTCTGACGATTGGACAAACCTCTGCGATTGCAATGACAACAACCCCAACGTTTACCCTGGAGCTGATGGCACCAATCAAGGGTTTGACAACAATTGCAATGGAATTTACAGCCCAACAGAAACGACCAATTGCTTGGCAGACCTCAACAGTGATAACACTGTTGGAACTGCTGATCTTTTAATTTTCCTCGGAACGTTTGATTGCACGTCCAATTGCGTGGATGAGGCAGACATGAATTCCGACGGCGTTGTTGGCGCATCAGATCTCCTGATTTTCTTATCCGAGTTTGGATTGGGCTGCAACTAACCTCTGCGTTGAAAACACCACACGAAATGGACGACCCGCTTCTGCGATATGCAGAAGCCAACAGCTCTCCGGAGTCTGAAGTCCTCAGGGCGCTCCGCGTCAAAACTTGGCAAACGGTCCTCAGCCCTCAGATGCTGAGTGACTCAATCCAAGGAAATTTCCTCGCAAATATCAGCAAGATGATTCGCCCACAAGCTGTTCTCGAACTTGGAACGTACACGGGCTATTCGACCATTTGTCTCGCAGCTGGATTGACAGATTCGGGAACCATTGACACCGTCGAACCAAACGATGAGTTAAACCACATCCAAGACGAATATTGGAAAAAAGCCGGTGTTTACGACCAAATTAAACGCCACAATTGTGAAGCTACAGAAGCTCTTGACACCCTCAATGGCCCCTATGACCTCACCTGGATCGACGCTGATAAATTACGCACTGCCGATTACGTGAGGTTGTGCCTGCAACGCACGAGACCTGGTGGATGGATCCTGGTGGACAACGTTCTTTGGTGGGGAAAAGTGCTCCCAGACCACAATGCTCCTGATGAAACAGCTCTGGCCTTGAGCGCCATGACGAGCGCATTAGCTGATCAAAGTTCTGTTCGGACCACGCTATTGCCCATGCGAGATGGGCTCTTGATGATTGAAAAGCTCTCCGACTGGCAATAGATTGACGTCGGGCTTTCGCTAAAATGAATGCCGACTTTTAGGCAAGAACGTCTGCTACAGCATCTGCTGCGTCTTGCAATTGGATGACGGAACGAACTTCAAGGCCGGATGCGTCGATCAAAGCTTTCGCTTCGGTCGCGTTCGTTCCCTGCAGGCGGACGATGATCGGAACTTCAATGTTGCCCATGTTTTTGTAAGCGTCTACGACGCCTTGCGCAACACGATCGCAACGAACGATGCCACCGAAAATGTTCACCAAAATCGCCTTGACTTCAGGATCTTTCAAGATGATTCGAAATGCCTTCTCAACTCGAGCTGCATCCGCAGTGCCTCCAACGTCCAAGAAGTTGGCAGGCTCTCCACCACTAAGTTTGATAATGTCCATCGTTGCCATGGCAAGGCCCGCGCCATTGACCATGCAACCAACGTTGCCATCCAACTTAACGTAATTCAAGCCCGCTGCATCCGCTTCCACTTCCGTCGCATCTTCTTCTGTCACATCACGCATAGCTGCATAATCTTTGTGACGGTACAAGGCGTTTCCATCCAGTGAAACTTTCGCATCAACAGCGATGACAGTATCGTTGGAAGTCTTCAAAACTGGATTTATCTCAAACATGGTGGCGTCACTTCCCACGTATGCATTGTACAAAGCATTGACAAACTTGGTCATTTCCTTAAAAGCCTTCCCCGCAAGCCCTAGATTGAATGCTATTCGACGTGCCTGAAAACCCTGGAGGCCGATGGTTGGATCAATGGCTTCCTTAAAAATAAGTTCAGGAGTTTCTTCAGCTACAGCTTCAATGTCCATGCCCCCTTGAGGTGAATACATGATGATGTTTTGACCATTCGCCCGGTCCAAAAGCACACTCATGTATATTTCAGATGGCTCACTATCACCGGGACCATAAACGTCCTCAGCAATCAACACCTTGCTCACATGTTTTCCCTCGGCACTCGTCTGGGCAGTGACCAAATGTCCACCTAGAATTCCCGCCGCCTTCTCTTTCACTTGGTCCAAGCCTTTGGCAAGAACCACTCCGTGAGACCCTGTCTCAGTGACGGAGCCTTTTCCTCTTCCCCCAGCATGAATTTGTGCTTTTACCACAAACCAGCCCGTACCTGTTTCTTCCGCTAGTGCAACGGCTGCTTCATGAGCCGCTTCCGGCGTATCAGCCACACGACCGTTTTGAATAGCTACTCCAAAACTTTTCAAAATGGATTTTCCCTGGTACTCGTGAATGTTCATGTCTGTGCGTTCAAATTTCGTTGCAAATGTAGTCAACAGAAGGCCGGTTTCTGATGTAGTTTGCAAACATGAATTCGACCATGATTCAAGCCCGCGGCATTGCGAAAAAATTTGGCTCATTTGAAGTCCTCAAAGGAATCGATTTGGACATTCCAAAAGGTGAAATCACTTCCATTGTAGGTGCGTCAGGTGCGGGAAAAACAACATTGTTGCAAATTCTCGGAACACTCAACACTCCCGATGCAGGAACACTTCGGATTGGGGGTCAAGAGGTGCACGCCCTAAATCGCAAGCAGCTCGCTGCTTTTCGAAATCAACACATTGGTTTTATTTTTCAATTCCACCGATTGTTGCCTGAATTCACGGCGCTCGAGAATGTACTCATGCCCGCCTGGATTGCCGGCAATGACGGGAAAGAATACGAGCAATACGCGACCCAATTGCTCGTGGATCTGGGACTTCAAGACCACCTGAAGCAGTCTCCAAGCACCCTAAGCGGCGGTGAGCAACAGCGAGTGGCTGCCGCTCGTGCGCTCATGAACCGTCCCAGTGTGGTTCTTGCCGATGAGCCAACTGGAAATTTAGATTCCGGAAACGCTGACTCACTCTTTGATTTATTCGTGGAACTGCGCGACCGGGTTCAACAAACATTCATCGTCGTCACTCACAATGAGAAATTAGCGCAGCGTGGCGATCATCTAATCAAGCTTGCCGACGGCAAGCTTGTTTAAGGCCAAAACAACACCAAAGGCTGTCTATTTGCTGCTTTTTGTTATGCATGCATAATTTTTAATCAATTGCTATGCACGCATAGCTTTTATGTTGTACATTGGACACATGAAGCCTTATGAAACCATCGATTTCCACCTGCGCTGGGGCTGGACAAAGCTGTCCAGGCTATACGCTTCTGAAGCAGAGCGTCGTGGCATTCCGTTTTCATACGTATTCATCCTTTTGCACACTGATCGCGAAGGAACACCATCAACACAGCTCGGTCCGAAAATGGGCATGGAACCTACGAGCCTCAGTCGCTCGCTCCGAAACATGGAATCCATTGGACTCATCAAACGACTCCCTGACCCCATCGACGGTCGCGTGATGCGCGTATTCTTAACAAATCAAGGTGTGGCTGCGAGAAGGCAGGCCAGAGACCTCGTGATTACTGTAAATTCAAGGCTCCGCGAATTGCTCGGCACTGAGTCGGTGACTCGTTTATTGGAAGAAATGAAACGATTGAATGAAATTTTGGATCACCCAGAAGACCTCCTCCAAAACATTCAAAGCCAAACATCTTAATCCCATATAATTTGATGACCACACTCCCTTTGCACAAAATAAAACGCGTTGCCGTTCTCGGTTCGGGCGTTATGGGATCACGAATTGCTTGTCATCTGGCACAAACCGGATCTGAAGTTTTACTGCTTGATCTTCCTGCCAAAGATGGGCCCAGAAATTCCACCGCTGCAGGCCACCTCAAGGCAGCTCTAAAGTCCAACCCCTCTCCTATCTATTCCAAGCGTTTTGCCAAGCGAATACAGGTAGGTAATTTTGAAGATGATTTGAAAGAACTCGGGGAGTGCGATTGGATCATCGAGGTCATTGTCGAACGACTCGACATCAAGCAACAGCTCTTCGAGAGAATCGAAACCGTTCGAAAACCTGGAACGCTGATTACGAGCAATACCTCGGGAATCCCAATCCAGCAGTTGAGCGAAGGGCGGTCCGATGATTTCCAAGCACATTTCTGCGGGACACATTTCTTCAATCCACCCCGCTATTTGCCATTGCTCGAGATCATTCCTGGCCCAAATACCAAACCAGAGGTATTGGATTTCTTCTCTCGTTATGGCGAGCGCATCTTGGGCAAGCAAGTGGTTCTGTGCAAAGATACTCCTGCCTTTATTGCCAATAGAGTTGGGGTATTTGCCATTCAAGCACTGTTTCATACGGTGAAAGAAATGGGGCTGTCTGTTGAAGCGGTTGACAAGCTTACTGGACCAGCCATGGGAAGGCCCAAAAGTGCAACGTTCCGGACGTGTGATGTGGTAGGGCTTGACACCCTCGTGCATGTGGCAAAAGGAGTTGCCGACAATTGTCCAAACGACGAAAGACGGGAAGTTTTTGCAATCCCCGACTACGTGCAACATCTCGTCGACCATGATCGCTTGGGATCCAAATCAGGCGCAGGATTTTACAAAAAAGTAAAGAACGAAAAAGGCAAAAGTGAAATCCTAGTTCTCGATCTTAAAACATTAGAATACCGCTCCAAAGTCAAAGTCAAATTTGCAACGTTAGATGCGGCCAAGGCGGTAGAAGACCTCAGCCAACGCACCAAGTTGCTTTTCAACGGTGCCGATGAAGCGGGTGATTTCTACCGGCGCATTTTCGCGGATGTCTTCGCCTATGTCGCCCAACGTGTGCCTGAAATTGCCGATGAACCCTACAGCATCGACGATGCCTTGCGGGCAGGTTTTGGCTGGGAGTTGGGTGCCTTTGAAAGTTGGGACGCCATCGGGTTTGAAGCCGGATGCGACGCCATCAAGGCCAAAGGCTTAAACCTACCTGAATGGTTGAATCGCTTCGCGGAAAAGGGCAGCGGGACTTTCTACAGAAATCGCGATGGCATTCGCGAGTGCTGGAACCCTCAAACCAATCAATACGACCCGATTCCAGGACAGGAAGATCGAATTGCACTCAGTTGGCTGCCGGAATCCTCAGTCGTTTGGTCCAATACTGGAACAACCATTCAAGATTTGGGCGATGGAATTCTAAACATTGCCTTCCACACCAAAATGAATTCGATTGGCTCTGAAGTTTTGGAGGGCCTGAACAAAGTGATCGATCTCGCTGAAACTGATGAGAAGTGGAAAGGTGTTGTGGTCTCCAACGAAGGTGCACAATTCAGTGCAGGAGCAAATGTTGGAATGATTTTCATGCTTGCTGTCGAACAAGAATGGGACGACTTAAACCATGCAATTCAGGTGTTTCAGCGAACGATGATGCGCATGCGATACTCAGGCATACCCGTGATTGCTGCTCCGCACCAAATGGCCTTGGGGGGAGGCTGTGAACTTTGTCTGCATGCAGACAAAGTCATCGCCCACGCGGAAACATACATCGGATTGGTTGAGTTTGGAATTGGTGTCATTCCAGCGGGCGGTGGAACCAAAGAATTTGTCGTCCGGCTCAATGATGAAATCCAAGAAGGAGATATGCGCATCAATCGTCTGCGCGACCGGTTCCTCACCATCGGCCAAGCCAAGGTGGCAACCTCTGCTCACGAGGCATTCGAACTGGGCTACTTGCGAGAAGGAATTGATGAGGTGGTGGTAAACCGAAGGGACCAATTGGCCAAAGCCAAGCGCGCTGCAATGGAACTCGCTGCCTCGGGATACACCATGCCGCTCGAACGCAAAGATGTGATGGTTGCTGGCCAAGAAGGGTTGGGAATTGTATACGTAGGAGCACACAGCATGAAAAGTGGAAATTACATCTCTGATCACGATCAACTGATCAGTGAAAAACTCGGACACGTCATGTGCGGAGGTGACTTGAGTGAACGCACCGAGGTATCTGAACAATACCTCTTGGACCTCGAACGCAAAGCATTTGTCGAATTGTGCATGCAACGAAAGACCCTGGAACGCATGCAAAGCCTCATTCAAAAAGGCAAAATCCTAAGAAACTAAAGCCATGAACGCATACATCATAGGAGGATACCGCTCGCCAGTTGGGAAATCCGGAAAAGGAGCTTTTCGCTTTGTGAGACCAGATGATTTGGGAGAACAAGTGATTCGAAAATTGTTGGGAGACTTTCCGCAATTGGACAAAGAGCGCATCGACGATGTCATTGTCGGAAACGCAACGCCAGAGGCCGAACAAGGCCTAAACATAGGCCGAATGGTAAGCCTCATGGGCCTGGACACTGAAAAGGTACCTGGCATGACAGTGAACCGCTATTGCGCGAGTGGACTGGAGACCATTGCCATTGCTTCCGCTAAAATTCACGCCGGTTTGGCCGACTGTATTTTGGCGGGAGGAATAGAATCCATGTCCCCCATTCCCTTTGGAGGATGGCGCCTCGTGCCAAATGCACGCATTGCCAAGGCCAATCCCGATTGGTACTGGGGCATGGGTCTCACCGCTGAAGCCGTTGCCAAAGATTTCAATGTCAGCCGCAATGAGCAGGATGCTTTCGCTCTGAACAGTCACTTGCGCGCAGCTGCAGCAATCGACGCTGGTCGCTTTGCGCCCGGAATTGCCCCCATCAACGTTTCTGAAATTTACTTAGATGCTACAGAGAAAAGGCAAGAAAGACAACACATTGTCGATACCGATGAAGGCGTGCGGAGAGAATCTTCAGAAGCTGGACTTGCCCGTTTACGGCCTGTCTTCGCCCAAGGTGGAACTGTCACAGCCGGCAATAGCTCCCAAACATCAGACGGAGCTGCCTTTGTCCTTGTTGTTTCTGAAAAAATGCTCAAAGAACTTAATGTTGAGCCCATCGCCCGACTGGCGAGTTACCACGTGAGTGGATTGGAACCGCGCATCATGGGAGTAGGTCCTATCCATGCCGTGCCGCAGGCATTGAAGAAGGCAGGTCTCACGAAAAATGATCTCGGTGCAATAGAATTGAATGAAGCCTTCGCTTCACAGTCCGTTGCTGTCCTCAAGGAACTCGACCTCAATCCTGAGATCGTGAATCCGAATGGAGGAGCCATCGCATTGGGGCACCCCCTCGGCTGCACAGGTGCAAAACTCACTGTGCAATTGATGAATGAATTGAAACAGCGCAACTCGCGTTATGGAATGGTCACCATGTGTGTCGGAACAGGCCAAGGAGCTGCTGGAGTTTTTGAAATGATGAACGCTTAATCGAATTCAAAATGTCTGAACAATCAAATGCCCTGCGCGGAGGCGAATTCTTGATCCGCGAAACCTCAGCAGACGCAATATTCATTCCAGAGGAGTGGACGGAAGAACAGCTGATGATGAAGCAAATGACGCTGGATTTTGTCGAGCAGCGAATCATTCCAAACCTCGAACGCATTGAACAGCAAGAAGACGGACTTGTGCCCAAATTGATGGAGGAAGCAGGAGAACTCGGTCTCATAGGCAGTTCAGTGCCGGAAGAACTCGGCGGAATGGGCTTGGACTTCAAGTCCACCATGCTCATCACAGAAGCCATTGGTGGCGCGCATTCGTTCAGTGTAAGTTTCAGTGCACACACGGGAATAGGCACTTTGCCTATCCTGTATTACGGGAATGACAAACAAAAAAAACAATGGATTCCTGGATTGGCTTCAGGACAACTCAAAGGATGCTATTGCCTCACGGAGCCCAGCGCGGGGTCTGACGCCAACAATGGAAAAACGACCGCCAAGCTCACCGAGGATGGCCAGCATTACTTGATCAACGGTCAAAAAATGTGGATCACAAATGGTGGATTCGCTGATGTCATGATCGTCTTCGCCAAAATCGATGCCGATGAAAACCTCACAGCATTCATCGTGGATGGCCATGCCGAAGGGATTTCTAAAAATCCAGAAGAGAAAAAGATGGGAATCAAAGGTTCCTCCACCCGTCAAATCTTCTTCAATGATGTGAAAGTACCCATAGAGAACTTGCTTTATGAGCGTCAAAAAGGCTTTAAAATCGCAGTCAACATTCTGAACATTGGCCGCATAAAATTGGGCGGTGCTGTTCTCGGTGCTGCAAAGGATGCATGCACCCACGCCATTCGTTACGCCAACGAACGCGAACAGTTTGGGCGCCCCATTTCGAAGTATGGCGCCATTCGTTATAAATTGGCTGAAAGCGCCATTCGGCTCTTCACCAAAGAATCTGCACTTTACCGCGCAACACAAAACATCGATGATGCGATTGCAGCGCTCAAAGCAGGTGGTATGGAACATGGCGAAGCCACCCTCAAAGGAATTGCAGATTTTGCTCCTGAATGCGCCATGATGAAAGTCTTGGGCTCAGAAGTTCTGGACTATGTCGTAGACGAAACTGTTCAAATCCATGGCGGCATGGGCTACAGCGCCGAGACGCGAGCGGAATTGGCTTATCGCGACGCTCGAATCAACCGAATTTTCGAAGGAACCAATGAAATCAATCGGATGCTGACAGTGGACATGATCCTCAAGAAAGCGATGAAAGGCGAAATTGATTTGATGACACCTGCCATGGCCATTTCTGCAGAATTAACCGGAGTGCCTGACATGTCATTGCCCGCCTCTGACATGTTCGAAAAACAGCTTGACTACGTCCGCAACTTCAAAAAGGCCATTCTCATGGTTGCTGGATCTGCTGCTCAAAAACTCATGATGAGTTTGGGCAAAGAACAGGAAATCCTCATGAGCATTGCTGACATGGCCATCTGGGCCTACACCGTAGAGTCCACTGTATTGCGGGTTCAGAAACTCCGCAAACTTCGAGGCACCGATGCTGACTTGAGTGTGCAAGAAGCCATCATGCGCGTTTATACCTATGAAGCCGCCGAGTGGATTCACAGTGCCGGTAAAGAAGCCTTGCTTGCTTTTGCCGAAGGCGATGAATTGAAAATGATGCTCATGGGCATGAAGCGATTCGCCAAAACGGAAGACTTCAATACCAAAGAAGCCCGGCAATTGATTGCCATGCATCTAATCAACAAAAACAGCTACAGCCTTTGAATCAATTCTTCGTCGAGTTGAGGTGAAATCTTTGTTGAAATCAAACAGAGATTCATGCGAATCAAAGCGCGATGTACGGGTATTTTTGTCCCATGGCAAAAAAGAAAAGCATCATCAATAAGTCCTCGGAAAAATTCCTTGAAGCTTACCTCAATAACGCGAGTCCAACTGGATTCGAAAGCAGCGGTCAACAACTCTGGCTCGACTACATTCGCCCTTACATCGACGAGCACATGGTCGATACCTACGGCACCGTTGTAGGAGTCATTAATCCCGATGCTCCATTCAAAGTAGTCATCGAAGCTCATGCCGATGAAATCAGCTATTTCGTGCACTACATCACCTCAGATGGCTACATCTATTTGAAGCGCAATGGTGGCAGCGACCATCAGATCGCACCTTCGAAGCGGGTGGATATTCACACGCCGAAAGGAATCGTGAAGGGTGTATTCGGTTGGCCCGCGATCCACACTCGGACGGCAGGCAAGGAAGAAGCCCCAAGCATGAAGAATATCTTCTTGGACGTTGGAGCCAAGGACAAAAAAGAAGTGGAGGCCATGGGGATTCACGTGGGTTGCGTGGTCACCTATGAAGACCAATTCATGGTCTTGAACAAAGACTGGTATGTAGCCCGAGCCCTCGACAATCGCGCAGGAGGATTCATGATTGCAGAAGTTGCTCGATTGCTTCATGAACAGAAAATCAAATTGCCCTTTGGCTTGTACATCACAAACTCCGTGCAAGAAGAGATAGGTCTTCGCGGTGCACAAATGATCGCCGAACGCATTCAGCCCGATGTGGCAATTGTCACAGATGTGACCCACTGCACACACACACCTATGATGAACAAAATCGAAAACGGCGATGTCGCAGCAGGCAAAGGTCCGGGCGTAACCTACGGGCCAGCGGTGCAAAACAATTTACTTCAACGCATCATCGATACCGCAGAAGCTGAAAAAATCCCCCTTCAACGGATGGCAGCGAGCCGTTTCACAGGAACTGACACGGATGCATTTGCTTATTCCAACAAAGGCGTAGCGAGTGCACTGATCAGCCTGCCACTGCGCTACATGCACACCACTGTTGAAATGGTGCATCGCACTGATGTGGAAAACTGCATCAAACTCATCCTTGCAACACTGCAAAACATCAAGTCTGGCGAAGATTTTAAATACATCAAATGAACCAATGCTCAGCCAAGATTCAATCTGCCAATAAGCGATTGATCTCGGCAGCGTGACGGTTGATTTCTGCAGTCTGATCTGCATCAAGACCTGAGGCCTGGCCTGTGGCACGTTGAATCATCAACGCCATGGTCCGGGCCTCTTGCATTCGATGCAAGAGCACTGCACCTTGATCAGAAACCGCTTTGCGCTCGTGAAACAGCATCGCTGCTTCATTCACCATCGCCTTTAATTCTGACTCATTCCAAGGCTTTGCAATGTACTTGTATATCTGCCCTTTATTGATGGCATCAATCACCGCGTCGATGTCGGCGTGACCTGTCAACAACATTCGGATGGGATCCGGGAAATCAGGCATGATCAACTCAAAAAATTCCACGCCACTCAAGGTTGGCATTTTTTGATCAGAAATGATGACTTCAATCGGTTGTTCGCGCAGTATCCTGACCGCTTCGGTGGGTTCGGTCGTCACGTGCACATGAAAATCACGTCGAAATGCCGCCCTAAAAGCTGTCAGGTTGTGCAGCTCATCGTCCAAATACAGTACGTTAATCATAACGGAAATCGAATAATAAATTCTGTACCCACTCCTTCTTCTGTGTCCACGTCTACCTCGGCATTGTGATCGCTCAAAATCCCCATAACTATGCTAAGTCCAAGTCCTGTGCCTTCTCCCACCGCCTTGGTGGTGAAGAATGGATCGAAAATTTGCGCTTTTACAGCCTCTGTCATTCCAACTCCATGGTCTTTGATGCGAACCTCAATCCAAGATTGTCCAATGCTCTCGACCGTTTTGGACGAGATGCGCACAATACGCTCCTCCACAGCCAAACCGGAATCCTCCATGGACTGAGAAGCATTGGTAATGATGTTCATGAACACCTGATTGAGACGGCCTGGCTGACAACTCACTAGCGGTAAATCAGTACCCATATCTGCTTCGACCACTGCATGATCTTTCAGGTTACTCCTTAAGACGATGAGGGTTGATTCCAGGAGCTCATTAATTTGTGCCATGGTGAAATTATCTCCATCCATGCGGCTGAATATTCGCAAGCCTTTCACAATCTCAGACGTTCGTTTCGTGCCGTCTTCAATCCCATTGAGGAGTTCTTCGATTTCCCTCTGCGTGAATTCAATGTCAAGGCTACCAAACATTTCCTTGAGCTGTATCATCTCTTCCTTGAGACCCGGGTCCATTGGATCCATCCCTTTCACTTTTTCAATAACCTGCGTCAGGTCCTCAAAATCCCGCCGCAACGATTGCGCGCTTGATGCCACGAAATTGATGGGATTGTTCAATTCATGAGCAATTCCCGCAGTCAACTGACCAATCGAAGCCAATTTTTCACTCTGAACCAACTGCTGTTGCGCTGACTGCAATTCATCAAGCGTATTTTGAATGTTCGAGTTGGCACTCTCCAGTGCAGATGTGCGCTTCGCCACCCGCTCCTCCAATACAGAGTTTTGTTCTCGAACCATCTGCTCATTCAACTGAGAAACACGCAATTGTTCTTCCCGAGCTTGGACGCTCTCACGTTTCAGTTGATTGATGCGACTTGCAAGTGCCAAACTCAAAACCACCACCTCGATTGCACTTCCCATTGGCAGTGCATAAAATGTCCATGCATTGTATGGGATGACTCCCGCATCCTTCAAAACAAAAATGACCACTGCAAAAATGAATACCGTAAACGCCAAGAGAAAATACTTCGCAGGGCTGTAACCCTTGCGCATGGTTATGATGGTTCCTGGGATGATTAGAAATGTGCCTGCAGCACAGAAATTAATCAACTGATAACTCCACTCCAGCCGTCCGACCACAGCCAGAAGAAGAGCGAGAAGATAAAAGAGGAAATAAACATTCAGAAGTTTGTTCAGCCAAGGAACATAGCGGCTCAGACGCAGAAAATTTCTGACAAACACAATGGTTGTAAGCCCACTGAAAACACCGAAAAGATGTGTCAGACGAAGGTTCAGCCAGGGCAATTGATCTGCCCCAAAAATAAATCCATACCCATTGAGCACCAACTGGGTGCCACCAACAGCAAAAATAAACAGCACGTACTCCAGGTAACTTCGGTCCCCAATGCTCAAGAACAAAAACAGATTATACAAAAGCATAACGAGCATAACGCCAGCATAAAGCGCAAACAAAACATCCCGTTGGTGAGCATCTTCAAGCACCTTGCGCGGTCCAGCTATGCGCAGCGGAACAATCATGGGCTTGTTTGACTGCATTCTGAACAAGGCGTGCAACTCATTGCATTCTACAAGGGGGACTGGAAACGATGGGTATGTCCCGAATTGATGCCCATCACCACCCGTGTTCATGATTCCTCCAGGGTAACTCGCAATGATTTTTCCATCACATACCATGAAGCACGTCAAATCATCAATTCCAGCATTTTGAATCTCAATCAATTTGCCGTTTTCAGTCATCGGGTCAAGGGTCAAGCGCATCCACTCGACGCCTTCTCCCATGCCAAGGTTGGGAACCAACTGTTCGAAGGAAACCCAATCTTCGGACTCAGCGACAACTTCTACTTCCAGTAAACTGAGGTTATAATCCGCAGGCAAGTGCTCCAGTCGGGTGCCGATAAATTTCTGCGCGTGAACTGAAAAGGACGAAAACAACACCACCAAAACAGCCGCAATACGGCAGTACCGAAAAAGAACGGACCGGTTTGATAATGATTCGTCCATCAGACTTCGATGCGAAACTTGAGCTGCAGATCGCCTTTAGGGCCTTGCACAGCATAAGCAGCGCGTTCTGGATCCTGCCAGATGTTTTCCAACAATTCTCGCACCTGTGGTTGAACCGATTCGATGTTTTCTGGGAACGTATAGCGTGCAATTGTTGCCCGCAGCTTTTCTGTTGGGTAGGTGAAATAACCATCTTGGCCAATTCCTTCTTCTGTAAAAAAGGCCAGAGGGGCTTGCATACGGCGGGTTACAGGTGAAGTCAAGGCAAACAAATGCCGTCCGCCAACCATGGTCAATGTCGCCATTGCAGCCTGAATCAAAAAAGTAGCCTCTACTCCCATACCAGCCAACTCAATGCTGTTCCACATGCCTCCCAATTCAAAGGCTCCTTCATCCGCATACGTCTGCATGTGCTGAGCCAAATTCACGTCTTGCTCTCCTACTGCTTTGATCAGTGGCATATTCTGAATGTCATCGACCCCGTGCATTCGAGCTCCTCCCAAAACACGCTCTGTTTTGCCATCAACTCCCGCCCCTTTGGCCACAGCTGCGATTACAATGACATTCGGGTCACCAATCCAATCACGATTGAAGGTGGTTAATTTTTTGATGCCGTATGCCTTCAGCACCGCCTGGTGCCCGTCCACTAAGTCGTGGCAGCAATCCAAATGCTGGTCAGCTCGGAACACCCGAACTTCAGCTTCAGCAATGCGTTCTGCTTTGCGAACGCGATCAATCGATGGATTCAACGAACTGCTCATCCCATTCCAGGTATAAACGGGCATCCGGTGCTGGATCCCCAAGTAAAATTTTACGCGCAGCTTGCGCTGCATGTGCGCCGCCCGCTGCCACGTCCGAATACAACTGGGGCCAGCCGACCAACGTCGTCCCCACCACCTCCAAGCTCTTAATTCCCCTCGCCGATGCTTGACTCAAGTCAATGAATGCATTGAAAAACTCAGGAGACCATTCATTCGCGTTCATCATATCGTTCAGCATTTCCTCCGAAATCCGACCGTGCAGATACCCTTCAACTCCTTGGTCGTAGCGCTCAATATCTAGCATACCACGATCCGATGTTTCCATCAAAACAGGAATCTCTGCCTTCCTGGCCTCGAAACGAATGAGAGCCTTGGCGGAAACTTGATCGCAAGCATCGCAGACCAAATCCAAACCATCGAAAAAATCAGAAGCATTGCTCGCGGTCAATCCCCGTGAATACACCTCCACTTCAAAATACGGATCTACTTCTGCAATGGTCCTGCTAATAGCAATCCATTTGGGAAGCCCCAAGTTTTTAATGCCTGTTTGAATTCGATTCAAATTGGACAATTCCAAATCATCAAAGTCGGCCACTTTTAGCGCTCCGCATGTGCGTTCCATGGCCAAACTCATCGCAAAAGCGCTTCCCACAGAAAGCCCTACGATTCCAATTGTTTTTTTGCGCAATTCTCGCTGCTCTTTTGACGTGATTTTGTTTCGATTGCGATTCGTACGCAATTCAATAAAATCTTCCTCGTTGAGGATACGAACCAAAGAACGACTCCAAGGGTACCAGGCCCAGCAACCTATATGCGACCAGCCTTCAGCGCCTAATTCCCGGGATACGGCCTCTGCCAAACCCTCCGGATTTGAACGCAGCTTGGGGCTTCGCGTCACCAACAATTCAGCAAGCTGATCTTCCAAAGTGTCAAACACCTCATAAGCCGTCAAAGCAGCTCGAAAAGTCTCAAAAGACTGACGACCAGATTTCGATGAAAGTTCGAAAATGGTGGCTTTCGATTCCGGATTTTGTGTATTCTGAACCATGGATTTAGAACTTTCAATGTCGGAGTAATTCCTGCGCATTGAACTCCTGCTCAAGGTTGTTTTAAACATGGTGATATGGGGAACAACGCAACTTTTTGGCGACCTCCATCGTAAGTGACAATTCAGCGTTAAAACGAAATCCATGACTCCTCATCATTCAACTCCATCCGTCTGGGTGGTCTACAACAATCGCAACGAAGCTGAAAATTTGATCGATCGAATTTCAGACTTCAGCGAGGGGCATTTGTGGAATTCTTCCGCTGTTACCGACTTTTTGCGAAACATTGATAAACACCGATCTTCTTGGATGTTGGTCGATTCAAAAAATGCTACAGATTCGTCACTACAAGCAGTGGCAACCAAAGCTAGCAATGAATATGAGTTCTTTCGTTGCCTCGTAATCGGAGCAGCAAATATTTCGGAGTGGCCTGACACCGCAATCCATATGGATAAAAACACGCTCTCCACAAGCATAATCGATCGCCTCCGAAACGAGTCCCACGTGCTGCGCATGGCGAGCAGTCGTTTGCGTCACATGCGTCGATTGCAAAACCGTTGATCAGGACTGGCCTGAATAAATTTTAAGATGGCCTTTGGCAAGAGAATTGGCCATTTCACGGATGGCAACCATTGCCGCTTCAGTTTCCAAAGAGACTTCCTCCTTGCGCATTCGCAGCACCAACCAGCCGTACAATGCGGTCAGCATCCGCTCAACAGGATGACTATAGTCTCCTTTCATTTTTCGCTCATTCAACTCATTCAGCAGCGGTTCGGCAGCTTGAAATGACTTCACGTATATGGGGTCTTCCATCGGGCCCATAAGCAAATCATGGAGCAAAGCCATCTCGGTGAGCGTCTCCTGGACGTGGTCCGCATGCCCCGTCTCCTCCAAACGTTCTCGCTTCATGGTTCTGGCCAACTCCAATATCCACTCGAGGTCTTCGTCCTCTTGTCCGGCAAACATCGAACGCAGAGCGCCAACATCAAATTTTGCTGCACGTGCCACATCCTCCATTTGCCATACGTAAAGGACGTATTCAACAATGTGAGACTCTTTTTTAATGGCCGCCGTTGTCATGGCTTGCTTTCTATTTGGGTTGAGTCCGCCTCAGGAACATAACGCTCATTCATGAATTGAATCAAAGGAACTGTCACATCAAAACCAGGTTGACCGTACAACACTCCTTCGCCAGAGCGGCCCCAATTCAGCACCACATCCAAGTCTGACTCCAGCGCAAACGATTTGACCTCAGAGGACAACTGCACCGCAATTTCAGCTTGAATCATCGATTCCTTTTGCATCAATTCTGTCTGCTGTTGACTTTGCATTTGTCCGAGCGCATTCTCAATCTCAACCAAGCGATTTTGTGCAATCATCACATCATCACTGGTGGCGTTGGGGCCATTGGCGTACGCTATCAATTCTTGAGCTTCCTCTTGCAATGGGCGTGATCTTCGTTCCATGGACATCTGTGCCTGCTGCACAGCAATGAACATCGCCTTTTCGCGATCAGATATAAATTGCCAATTGGCCTGAATCGAGTCTCCATGGACAAACGCTACCGTGGCATTTTGTCCCTTCTGGATCCCATCTGGCAACTCGGAATTTTCCGAACCAAAGACCTTAAACGTCAAGAAAGAGGTCCAAACGACCACTAACGTGATCAACACTGCTGTAATTTTTTCGTTCATGTCAATTTTTTGAATGTTCCAAAAATCCCGCTCGCATTGCCACAAAACCGTGCATCACTGATTCCGACATGCGTTTTGCCAATTCCTCCAATGCCGGAATGTCCCATGCATCATGATCCACTTTGAACACCTGCTCATAGCGATCAAGCTCGAAACGCAATTGGTATTTTTCATTCCAACTGGTGACTGTGATGCGCATCAAGGGATGTGGAATTTGGCTGACCGTTCGCATGGATTTCCAATCTAATTTGGCCGTGAAGATAGAATATCCGCAATGACCAAAGCCACACAGTGGGGTCCTTCCCTCGAAAATATTCTGGATGCATGTCCTGCAGCCACCTGGAGCGAAATGGTATGGGCCATCGGAAGCGCTCCGCTGATGGAGGGCGATTCTAAGAAATTACCCGCATTGTGGCAATCCAATTATCACCAAAAAGCGCTTACCTCACTCCAAGACCAGCTTTCGCTATGGGCCGAAATCAGTGATCCAAAATCAGAGGTTTTAGGAACAATGCAAATGCGGTTGGGGAAACGCTTTGAGCAGTTGGTCAACTGGTGGTTTGAGGCAAGCCCTGAATACAGCGTACTGGCCAAAAACATCATCGTCCAAGGACAAGACCGAACGCTCGGAGAAATGGACCTCATCGTTCAAGACAACGCATCATCTGAGGTCATCCACCTCGAGTTGGCATGCAAGTTTTATCTGCAGACAGAAAGTTCTCAAGCCTGGCCCAAGTGGATTGGGATGGATCCAAAAGATCAACTTGACCATAAGTTGAGCAAACTCCAAGACCAACTAAATTTGGACCGCAGGCCAGAGGCACAAGCACTCTTAAGAAAAGATGGAATTGAAATTGACACGCGCGCAGCTTGGATCAAAGGGTGGTTTTTTGTCCACTTCAGAGAAGCGACACGTGCGCGATTGCCTCATCATGCGCACCGAAGTGTTTCAACGGGTTGGTGGTGCTTCCAAAGCGAATGGGAGACCATCTGGCAACCCCGAACTTCGTGGATAATAATCCCATCTCAACACTGGCTTAGAACGCGCCATGACAAAGATGAGGTTTGCTTAATGCAAAGCGCTGATGACGCTAAAAATGCCATGAAGCAGTGGAAGCATGTCATGGTTGCACAGGTTGAAATAAATCACAATCATTGGCAAGAAGTCATGCGCGGCATCATCGTCCAAGATGGCTGGCCCTTCGCACACACTTGAGACGAGTGGTTAAACCTTTCTTGCACAGAAACGTTCTTATAGCATACATCAATGACACGCCCAATGAGGTCGCACAACACAATAACCCTTGCCGTATTTTGGATTGCAAGTTGCGCAGCAGTTTTAGCTCAACGCCCCAATTCTGGGGGAGAAAAATACAGACCTGCAATTGCCTCTGTAACGGGAATTGTGGTGGAAGCCGATGGTTCAAAGCCCATTCCATTTGCGTCCATCGCCCTCATTAGTCTTCGAGACAGTTCCATTGCCGCTGGACAATTAGCCAACGAGGACGGAACGTTTTCTATGGTAGAATTGCCCATTGGCAGGTACGCGCTAAACATTCAATTCATGGGTTACGAAGGCTTTGAGTCGGAGCCAATCATTCTGACACCAAAAACCACGACAGCATATGATGCTGGCATCATCACCCTCAACCCAAAGGTGAATGACTTGCAGGAAGCCGTTGTGACTGCAGAGGCCAGTTCCCTTGAGATGCTCATAGACCGCCGTGTCTTTCGAGTAGGCAACGACCTCTCCGCGGCAGGAGGAAACGCCTCGGAAATCCTTGTCAATGTGCCTTCAGTAGCAGTGGACATAGATGGGAATGTTTCCTTGCGTGGCTCTTCACAAGTTCAAATTCTCATCGATGGCCGCCCGTCTGGTTTGGCTGGTGCAGCGCAAAATGCATTTCTCGAGCAAATCCCGGCAAGTAGCATTGATCGAGTCGAAATCATCACCAATCCTTCTGCGAAATATGACCCAGATGGAATGGCTGGCATTTTAAACATCATTCTGAAAAAGAATAAACTACAAGGCTTTCATGGCCAAATCCAAGGAACAGCAGGCACAGGTGATAACCACAATGGCTCGGCGTCATTGAATTACAAAAATGATAAGTTCAGTGTCTTCAGCAGTGCAAGCTGGAACCAACGAGATTTATTCAGAGAAGGTGAATCCATGCGCATTTTTACCACAGACAGTGTCTCCAATTGGAATCAAATTCGCGATGGCGATCAACTCAGAATCAGCCTCAATGGAAGGTTGGGCATGGAGTGGTATCCCTCCAAGAGCGAGGTTCTCTCCGCAAATGTCAATGTCAATCGCAGCGATAACGAACGAAGCAATGGATTGACCAATTCTGAATCATGGGACACAGGGGCAGAATTTGCCAGTTACCGCTCCTCCACGGAATTGGATGCAAGCAAAGGTTTCGACGCAGATTTTGGATACCGCAAAGAATACAATCAGAACCCAACCCATTTTCTGAGCATTCGTGCCCGTCACTCTCAATCTGAGTCCTCTTCAGACGAGTGGATTCACGAAGTATCCACACTGGACCTTTATGACACACCACCCGTTTTTGTCGAGGACACGAATTTGCAGTCGAATCGTTCAATGCGAACGGTTCTACAATTGGATTATGAAAAGCCCTTCGAAAATGAAGGTAAATTCGAATGGGGCATTAAATCCAATTTGTCTCGAAAAGACGATTCATTCGGCTATCTCGCTTCTGATTCTTCTGTTTGGTCTCAAGGCATCTATGTGCCCGTAAACCCGATTGCAAACTCATTCGCATTCGAATACCGCGAGGACGTGCATGCCGCATATGCGACTTATGGGCGAAAGTGGGGGACGTGGGGAACACAAGCTGGTATGCGACTTGAACAAGTATACACTGGAGCCATTTGGGAAGGCGATCAAGCCTTCGAAAACAACTACTTCTCTGCTTATCCATCTTTCAATATTTCCCGTCAAAGCAATGATGAAGTCAGCTGGATTGCCAGTTATAGCCGCCGTGTCAATCGTCCTCGGGGACGATCTGTCACTCCTTTTCTTGATGACAGTGATAGCCGAAACTTGCGCATAGGAAATCCTGAGTTGAGACCGGAATACACCAATTCCTATGAAATCGGACATCAATGGTCGCGCAAGCGAAAGTCACTAACCACTTCCTTCTTCGTAAAAGAAACCAATGATTTGATTCAGCGGTATTCCATCATTGACTCTGTCGGAATCCGAACCTCAAGCTGGTGGAATCAAGGCAGTCGAAGAGACGAAGGAATCGAAGTCATTCTAATGGTACCAATGCCAGCTTCGGGTCAGTTCCGATTCACAGGTTCGTTTTACCATCTGTCCAATCAAGTTGGAGACGTGGAATTTGCGAGCGATGCGCAAGGATGGTCTTACAACCTCAACTTCTTCGTCAATCAATCGTTGGGCACTGATAAGCAATGGAAATGGCAGCTCAACGGCATGTACAGAGGCCCTTCGGTCACTCCACAGGGACAATTCAATGGTTTTGCCTACATGGATGCCAATGTCCAAAGAAAATTCTTCGATGGGGACTTGACCCTTGCGCTGAAATTGAGTGACGTATTTAACACACGCGAGTGGTCCTACACTTCCGAATTTGCCAGTTTGTATCAGGAAAATCGTTTCAAGCGTGAGTCTCAAAACATCTTCCTAACGGCAACATGGAAATTGGGGACACTGGAGCAAAGAGGCGGGCGAGGAGGCAGTTCGAGAAGTGGTAGCTCGGGAAGCGAATCAGGTGGTATGGATTTCTGAATGTCGGCCTTTGGCGTAGGCGTCAGCTTTCCAAGCCTTTTTTAGAACCAGCTCTGCCGGATCAAACCCTCGTGTGTAGCGGCTCACCATTGCATGAAATAGTGGATTTCTAAATCGAACGTCGCATTGCAATCTCTGAGGAAGCGCGCCTACAGAGGATTTGATATCAAGCGCCGTTCGTCCCATATTGATTCGGCCACAGTCACATTGAATGCCCATGCGAATAAATTCAATAAGCATGCGCTGGTAGATTGCATGACTTTTCACAAGCTCAGGCAGAAAGCCCACAAAGAAAGCTTCCGTCTCTCCGTGTCCGATATATGCGCATTGGAAGCCAACTAGCTCCCCATCTAACTCATACCCGTTCACGACAAAATCATCTCCCCAAAATCGCTTGGATTCAATCAATTCCGCCGCATGAAGTTGTCCCAAGCGGAACCCTGAACGGTCAAACACTCTTTGATAAAGCGCAATGAATGCGTCCGCATCTTCTATGAGCCTCGACTTGGACCAACTGGAGATTTCCAATCCTTCCGAAACTTTGAGCACCCGTTTAATTTTCGTTCGAGCTTTGGTGTTTAGTTGTTCCATGTAATCCGACAACTCGTTCCATTCTGGGTCGAGGTGTAGGAGCATTTCAGGATCAAATTCCAATGGCGCCCAACCGCGATGTAGGGTCCTCCTTCGGCCCTCATAATGAATGGGCAAGTCCTTGAGCATGGCAACCCTTGGAATCCTGGTGCCCGCATCGCTCTTCGAAGAGAAAATCGTTTGCGTTAGCAACCGCCTTTGATCGAAATCGGAGATGTGTTCAGCCCACCGATAGCTGTGCAAGCCACTTCCAAGGACCGGGCCAATGACGCGAACCCGAAATGTGAACTTTCCCTCCGAACCGTGCAGCCAAGTGCTGATGAACGAGAACCAAGATCGTTTCACCGAAATATGGCTGTCTAAATTTAAACTTTCCGCAACCGCATCTTCCACTACGGCGACTCCCACCAATTCCTCTCCTTGGTACCAGGTTACTGCTGCCAAATTTCGCTTTTCAGAGCGCATTAAACTCTTCATCATCCTGCTGTCCAAGAAAATAGAAGGATTTCCTGAGGCCTCAATCAACAAGTCCCATGCCTTCCAATCAACAGCAGTGATGCCCGATTCGTTCCAATGCCAGTGTGGCATGACTTCTCGTTCAATTTCGTTCCTATGTGTAGTCAATGCCTCCCATTTTGGGTTTCGTAATGCCTAACCACGAGGAACCGACAATCAAAATCAACAGCAGGAGATTGGCAACCACCGGCAACGACGAAGATCTTGTTTTGCAGCTCCATTCAACCTCGTGCTTCCCTGCAGGAACCTTAAGAGCCCTCAAAACATAATTTGCACGGATGGTTTCCACTTCCTTTCCATCTATTGTAGCCTGCCACGACTTTGGGTACCACACTTCTGAAAAGA
The DNA here is from genome assembly GCA_905479395.1 of uncultured Flavobacteriales bacterium. Lineage (GTDB taxonomy): Bacteria > Bacteroidota > Bacteroidia > Flavobacteriales_D > Sanyastnellaceae > UA16. The sequence continues at coordinate 8,424 of CAJQMI010000070.1, read as the reverse complement.
TCACCAAGCCCTCCGCATCAAGATTCGTTGTGTACTTCAACAAGTCAGGTTGATACGACGCAAGTGCAACATTGCCCGCCGCTCCCGGAGCCATCCCCATGAGATCATTCGAGAAATCTGAATGAACAACCGCGGAACGTGGCGATTGAAGCGCAGCTGTCATGGCCATTTCCTCGTCGTCGTCCTGTGCTTCGACCCAGTCTGACGCGACCCAAGCAAAACCTGGAACATCAGGCATCGGAACAGGATCTTCAAATTGATCGAACAAAACATAACGGGTATTCAACATGCGCAAACCCACCATTTGAGACAACCCTTGCTGCAACTGACCATTTTGAGCGAGTGTTACAAAGCGGTCCCGTTGAGGACTCAAAACGCGTTCAATGAAGTCCTGGTAACGCCGCAACTTTGCCGCGTGATATCCTCCAACCGATTGAAAAAAGTACGACGGAGCACTGTCATTAAAAGGACCTTCCCAGTTGAAAATGCGAAACGGCGCGGCCATTCGCAAGGCGCCGTATTTTGAAATCGTTTTCAACTTCTCTTTCTGGCGTCTAGTCAAGCTGAGATCACCGCGATTTGAAGCATCGATGTAACCCGAATACAACTGATCTGCAACCGCATTGATTTCAGGGGAATCATCGAATTCTGCCGCAAAAATCTTCCCCATTTGAGCAGTCGGATCAAACGGGAATCGTGCATCAAATGCTTTCACCCAATTGCGGTAAACACCATTGGCCTTGTCAGAATTAAAATAACGCTGGTTCACGTTCCAGAGATCCACAGTGGTCGCCAATGTCAGAATCAACACTGTCCACCGCATGGCCATTTTTTGCCACAAGGCTGCGGCTACAAACCCAAATGTCAAAACCAGCAATCCTATGGTCCGCAGAACATCTGACTCAAAAAGTTCCAGCCGCCTGCGCAAGGCCTCTGGATAGCCCAACTGCTGCACTGCCACGTCCTGTTTGATGGTGCTTTGGAAGTCAAAGAACACCTCGGGCATCGCATAGAAAGCCGCAAATAGCAAGGTCAAAAACCCCAATGCGCTCATCCACCACACCCGACGCTTCTTTAATTCTTCTCCACCCGTCGCAATAAGCTTGCTCATCTCCAGCAAAGCGAGCGCTGTTCCAATTGCGACCGCCGCCTGGAGAATGATCAGCATCATTTTGGTGTCGCGAAATTTGTTGAAAAAAGGCACATAATCCAAAAACAAATCTGTGAGCACCCCTCCACCTCTGCGAGACAACAAAATAGCCACGACGGTAAGCACGGCCAATGGCCATTTCAGTCGATCTCGTCCTGCAATTAGAAAGATGAAGAACAGCGCACACAGAATGGCTCCAAAATAAAGCGCACCTCCAGAAAATCTTTGTTCTCCCCAATACAAAGGACTTGCTCCTCCCTTGATGTCCGGGCACATCACAGACCACCACTCGCCATCTGACATGCTATACTCCAAAATGTAATCACGGTCCAATCCCTCAGACTCCTCCAAAAGATCAGGGTCAGGGTTCGTTGCGTCGGTCAAAATTCGTTTGCCTCGTATTGTTTCCTCTGCGTAACTCCTTGTCTCCAAAACACTCGAAAAGCTAGGAAACGCCCCAGTAAATCCAGCAATTAAAAGTGCTAGACCCGGCAAAAGAGCTTTCTTCAAATCACGGGTCCGCTTGAAAATTCCGATCGTTTCTGCAAGACCAACCGCGATCAGCAGGAACAAGACATAATACGTGATTTGATAGTGATTTGAATAAACGTGCAAAGACGTGAACAACGCAGCAATCGCCACTCCCCATCCCAAATTCTTTCGATACACCCACAGCACTCCGGCAATGATGCCCGGCAAGTAAGCAATGGCCTTGACTTTCGTGTTGTGTCCAGCAGCGTAATACAACACTTCAAATGAAGACAAGCCAAACCCAATTCCACACAAGAGTGCTATGGGGGCGGATGCTCCTAGTGCTATGGCGAGCAAGTAAGCCGACAGCATAGCCATGAAAAAAGTGAACACACCCGAAGAGTTAAACGCAAGGCTCCCATAGGAATGGAGCATCCTTGGGAGATTCCAAGATGAAACACCTCTGGAAATGTGGGTCGTGGGCATGCCAGAGAACATTGATCCGGTCCACGCCGGAAGTTCTCCCTGCAAAATAGCATGATCATAGGCCTCCTTGCTCATGCCCTTGTGGCTTTTGATATCCCCTTGACGCACCATATAACCGTCATAAGATTTGGACAACAAAGAGACGCTCAAAACTGCAAAGACCAAGATGCTCAATCCATGCATCCCATGCTGCTTAAAAAATGCAATTACGTTATCTTTCATTTGACTATGAGCCTTTGAATTCCGAACAATTTAGCACAGAAAGCATGCCTGTTGTTGATTCGTTTCAGAAAGCACTTCACGCAGAATCGTTCAATACTCTCTTCCACAAAAATCACTCTTCTACCTCTTCAAAGTCGATGTAATCTCCCAGCTTGGTGTCCTTTGGCTGCGGACTGGCACCCGATGAATGGTCCCCATTCGCGTTGGAGCTCTTGCTCGTTTTCCGTTGTGTCGATCGACGAGATTTGCCGCCAAACATGCGATCCAACCAACGGAAGACAAACCACACCATGATGATGGTGCCCAATGTGCGAATCAATCCAGCTAGCATCCTATTTGCTCAAGTAAAGATTTCGTTCGCTGTAGACCTTTCGAAAGAATGGGTCTCGCAAATCTGGAATAAATCGAATTCCTTCGCCTGTAGACTTCATTTCAGGACCCAATTCCTTGTTCACCTCTGGGAATTTCTCATACGAGAAAACTGGAATCTTTATAGCGTAACCTTCGAGTTCAGGGTTGTAAGGTAGATCTTTCAACTTCGCCTCTCCCATCATGACTTTCGCTGCATGATTCACGTAGGGCTGACCGTATGCTTTCGCAATGAACGGAACCGTTCGTGATGCCCTTGGATTCGCCTCGATGATATACACGGTGTCGTCTTTGACTGCAAACTGAATGTTGATCAATCCCACCGTATCCAATGCCAAAGCAATGCGCTTGGTATACTCTTCGATTTGAGAAATGATCAGATCGCCCAGGTTATAAGGAGGCAACACAGCGTAGCTATCGCCACTGTGAATGCCTGCTGGTTCGATGTGCTGCATGATTCCGATAATCCGTACTTCGTCTCCATCGCAAATGGCATCAGCCTCGCACTCGATCGCACCATCAAGATAATGATCCAACAATACTTTATTGTCAGGCATGTCCCTGAAAATATCAATCACATGCCGTTCCAACTCGTCCTCGTTGATGACGATTTTCATACGCTGACCACCAAGAACGTAACTCGGTCTCACCAGCAACGGAAACCCGAGTGTTTTGCTCAACGCATTCGCCTCATCAGCTGTTTCAACCACTCCAAATTCAGGATAAGGAACTTCCAAATCGCGCAGGAGGGTTGAAAAAGAACCTCTGTCTTCGGCCAAGTCCAGCGCCTGATAGCTCGTTCCGATGATTGGAATGCCAAAGCGCTCGAGTTTTTCAGCGAGTTTCAACGCCGTTTGACCGCCGAATTGCACAACTACACCTTCCGGTTTCTCGTGCAAAATGATGTCGTAAATATGCTCCCAGAACACCGGTTCGAAGTACAATTTATCCGCAGTATCCGAGTCCGTTGAAACTGTTTCAGGATTGCAGTTGATCATGATGGTCTCATAGCCACACTCTTTCGCCGCGAGCACACCATGGACGCAACAATAATCAAATTCGATGCCCTGTCCGATGCGATTCGGACCGCTCCCCAACACGACTATTTTCTTCTTGTCCGTGCGAATGCTCTCGTTTTCATCCTCAAAAGTGGAGTAGTAATAAGGCGTTTTCGCTTCAAACTCTGCAGCACATGTGTCAACCAATTTGTAAGTGCGCTTAATTCCTTGGCTCAGACGATGTTCGTGAACTTCCGACTCGACACATTCCAACATGTGAGCGATTTGCCTGTCGGCATAGCCCTTTTGCTTTGCCTCCAACATGAGAGACTTTGGCATCGTACTCAAATCGAATTGACCAATCTCTTCCTCGAGTTGCACCAATTCCTCTATCTGACGGAGGAACCAAGAATCAATTTTTGTGACCTCATAAATCTTGCGAATCGGAATGCCCAACTTCAGTGCATCATAAAGATGAAACAGGCGGTTCCAACTCGCATGGCTCAGGCTATCCATGATCGCATCTTGGTCGCGCAGCTCCCGACCATCGCAACCCAAACCGTTGCGTCCAATCTCCAAGGATTGCGCAGCTTTTTGAAGTGCCTCTTGGAAAGAACGCCCAATCGCCATTACTTCTCCCACAGACTTCATCTGCAAGCCCAGTTCCCGATTCGCTCCTTTGAACTTGTCAAAGTTCCAACGCGGCACCTTGACGACCACGTAATCCATGGTCGGCTCAAACATAGCGCTCGTCGTTCCAGTAATGGGATTGGCCAGCTCATCCAAATGGTATCCAATCGCAAGTTTAGCGGCAATCTTTGCTATCGGATAACCCGTCGCTTTAGAGGCTAACGCCGATGAACGACTCACTCGCGGATTGATCTCAATCGCAATGATATCTTCCTTCTCGTCATTTGATACCGCAAATTGCACATTGCATCCTCCCGCAAAATCACCAATCTCTCGCATCATTCGAATCGCCATGTCCCGCATGCGCTGAAACGTGGTATCACTCAAAGTCATTGCTGGAGCAACCGTAATGCTATCCCCTGTATGTATGCCCATGGGATCAAAATTCTCGATGGAGCAAATGATTGTCACATTATCATTCGAATCCCGAAGCAATTCCAACTCGTATTCTTTCCATCCCATGACCGCCTTATCAATCATCACCTCATGAATGGGGCTCAGATGGAGGCCGCGGGTGAGCGCCTCATCGAATTTTTCAGGGTCATGAATGATACTTGCTCCTGCTCCGCCGAGCGTATAACTCGCCCGGATGCAAAGAGGGAATCCGAATTGCTGAGCCGCTTCTTTTCCTTCTAAAAAGCTTTTAGCTGTGGCTTGGGGAGCCATCGCAATGCCCAACTCTTCCATCAACTCCCGAAACCGCTCTCGGTTCTCAGTGATTTCAATAGCATTGATATCCACGCCAATCATCCGAACACCATATTCTTCCCAAAGCCCCATCTCATCGCATTGGATGCAAAGATTCAGAGCGGTCTGCCCTCCCATGGTTGGCAGCACTGAATCGATGTTGTGCTTTTGCAAGATTCGCTCAATTGAAGCCGGCTCGAGGGGTTCCAAGTAAACATGATCCGCCGTTACCGGATCGGTCATGATGGTCGCAGGGTTCGAATTGATTAAAATCACTTCAATGCCTTCTTCCCGGAGAGAACGTGATGCTTGAGAGCCCGAATAATCAAATTCACAGGCTTGTCCAATGACGATCGGTCCGCTCCCGATGAGCAAGATCGATTTGATGCTTTTGTCTTTGGGCATTTTTTTTTTATCCCGCCAAATCAATTCTTCGACGGGGGATGCTGAACAGAGAAAAAACGGTAGTTTAACCGGTGGCAAAATTAAATGCTTCCAACGTAGCATCGGGATAAATTCATCCACAATTTGCACTGCTTTTTAACAAGCCCAGCATGGCTGCTCCATTTGAATGAATCCTTGCGACCTTTGCACCGTGGAATTCGCAGAGAAAAACCATCGGATGAAACGCCAGAGTTATAGCAACTCGGGGTGGTGCTTGGAGTATGTTGTTTTGCCCTTGGTAGGAAAAAACGCAAACACCGAACAACCTTTGCGCACGGTCTTCGCCTTTCATGGGTTCGCACGACCATTAGAAGACCTATCGGTTCTCGCGCTGCAGTGGCCCGAAGCTGGAGTCCTAATTTCCGTTCATTTGCCGCACCATGGCGCTTCTGGCCCCATTGACCCCAGCTTTCCAGAAGATGCTCCGTTGCACCCAACAATCCTGAATCAATTGTTGGTCGAGATTGCCAAAAAAGAAGGTGTCGATGGCCCGCAATATGACCTCGTCGGCTATAGCATTGGCGGACGCATTGCACTCGCGCTCTTTGCAGATTCACCGCAGATGTGGAATCGAATCACATTGCTAGCGCCTGATGGACTTAAAAAGTCTCCTTTTTACCAGTTGACCGTTCACTCACAGCTGGGAAAAAAACTATGGTTTGCCATTGATCGGCACGCCGATCTTGTTCTTCGCATCAGCGACACCCTTTTGAAGTGGCGCATCATCTCTCCTCATCTGCACAGTTTCTGTGCCTTTCATATTTCCAATCACGAAATGCGAATGATGGTTTGGCGAGGATGGCGGGCCCATAGGCTGTGTTGGCCAAAGATTCGCGAAATTGCGCAAGCGTTGCAGGATTGGTCGGGGAGAATGGATGTCGCTTTTGGGAGGCATGACCGCATCATACCCCTCGCCAATGGCAAACGCCTGCAGCAACTGACTCGTCAGAATCCGGGCATTCATTTCCACTCATTGCCCTGTGGACACGGCATGTTAAAGCCGGAGATGATGCAAAAGTTGATTCATCGTATCTTTCCGACATGACTTGGTTAGAGAACTTAGAACACGATCAGACCTTGGGTAAAAAGCGGCTTGCCGCACTGTTAGACCCAGATGATTTGCCATCCGGACGGGAGTGGCTCCGATTCCTCGACCGCCTTCAAAATTCAGCAGTCACCGACATTTTCATCGGGGGCAGTTTGCTCATCAAGCAAAACGTTGGTGACATCATCCAAACCGTTCGCGATCGGTTCGATGGCCCGATCACGATTTTCCCCGGAGCTCCAGATCAAGTGGTCAAGGGCGCTGACGCTTTGCTTTTTTTGTCCCTCATTTCTGGCCGCAACCCTGCATTGCTCATTGGTCGTCATGTTGAAGCGGCCATGCGAATTCGGCGCATGGAGCTTGAAATTGTACCCACAGGATACATGTTATTTGGCGATGGCCCATTGACAACAGCAGCATACATGAGTCAAACCCTGCCCATCCCACTTAACAAACCTGATATTGCGTCAGCAACGGCCGTTGCAGGGGAAATGCTTGGGCTTCGCGTTTTGTTTGCAGATGCTGGAAGTGGGGCATCTCAAGCAGTCACTGCTTCCATAATAGCAGGCATCCGAGAAAACACCACGTGCCCGCTGATCGTAGGCGGTGGATTCAATGACGCAGCATCTGTTGAGGCTGCCTGGAATGCTGGTGCCAACTTGGTGGTGATCGGGAATGCTATAGAAAAACAGCCCAATGACCTCAGCTGGCTTCCAGATCCAAAGAATTTTTCAAAGGCCTCAAGGCCCGTTTGAACTTGGAGATTAAAAGTTGATTTCCAATGAAATCATTCCATGTGCACCTGCTTGAGGGTATACATACACCTCCGTGGTCATGCTTTCCATCCCACCGTATAGGTAACTGTAAGTAAAACCATTCGCACTGTAATCGGCATTCAGGAAATTACGAATGTGCGCTGAAAGTGCAATGCTACCTGATTCTGTACGATTTCGAATCCATCGGAAGCGAAAATCATTCACGCCATAAGCTGGAAGTGCGCGGTTTTCATTTGAGGTGTTGTCAAGGTATTGCTTGCCCACGTATCGAGCGTTCCATTCGATCGATGCTGACGTAGAATGCGAAGTTTTACTTCGACTCCAAAACTCCCAAGTTGCAACTGACGCCCCTGTGATTTCTGGGGAATAACTGATATTGGTGTTTTCGTGAATTACGTTCACGATTGGCTCTTCGTCATTGCCATAATCAAAGAGTGTCTCGCTGAACTCATCAATGGTATTGATGGAACGGGTTGCTGTACCAAACCACGTGAATCCGCCACCCGGACGCCAATTCAAGCTCAGTTCCAATCCTGTTCGCTGGCTCGCATCTACGTTCATCCGAACCGGCGAACCCACATCATTCAACGCTCCCGTTAGTACCAATTGGTTTTGGTAGAGCATGCGATACGCCACGGCCTCGATGCTCCAGTTTTCAGTTCCGTATTGCCATCCCAACTCCAAATCGGTGAGTGTTTCTGCTTTTGGAAACGCTGAACCTGATCGGTCAATAAAATCGTTGCGCACCGGCTCTCTGCTACCCCGAGCCACGGACACAAACATTCGATTGGCATCATCAAACAACCAGTCAACTCCAAATTTGGGGTTGACAAACGTCATGGATGTATCCACCTGTAAGACGCGCAAGTCATTGTCAGTGCCTGCAACATCGTAGCCAACACTGCGCACTTGAAGCTCACCGCGCCATTGCATTTTTCCATCAAAAGCCTGGGACGAAAGCGCAGAAAACGCATACCGGTCAGTCTTATTTCCTGTGTTACTATAATAGCGATCGGTTGGCAACAAATCTGATGCACCATATTGCATCCAAATAGGAACTCCAAAATGGTCTCCAGCATAATCAAA
>CAJQMI010000069.1 GCA_905479395.1 uncultured Flavobacteriales bacterium | reverse complement strand
ACCGGCAGGCAACCAATCCCAGTCGCAAATAGCACATTCATCGTACGCTCGAAGACTTACTCCCTCTAGCGGAATAATTGATGCCTGCGTGTGATGATGAGCACAGTGAGGTTGGTGCTCCTCTACCGAAGTCTGATGAGCCACATGGTGTGTCCACTCATGAACGCTCTGTGCGCCCACCACGAACAGCCAAAGGAGCAACCCCGTAGCACTAAAAACACGTGATATCAGAGGTTTTCTCAAAAGCACAGCGCAAAGAAAGCACGATTACGAGATGCTTTGCAACACGAGGCAATAGAATTAACAATTCTATGACAATGGACCAAAAGGATGACCGAACAGCAATGAACTGATGCCTCAAGCTCTTTTCATTCAATCTCGGCATGGATCTCGGCATGGATCTCGGCATGGATCTCGGCTTAGATCTCGGCCTAGATTTCAGTACGAATCTCGGCTTGGATCCAAGATTTGAGTTCGGCATCGTCCTCCATGCGATATTCCATGCGATTTCGATAGAATGAGCGCAGAGATGAAATATCCATGAAACGCTCTATCCACGAAGGCTCCAATGTGCCCCCCATCCAGCGCCTTTGAATCACAAAACCTTCAAAACGCTCGAAATCAGCAGGTGTTTGAAAATGATCATAGAACAATGGCATCGCCGCTAAGCATTGCTCGGAAATCGATGTTTCCAACTGACGCAAAAACTCATGTTGCACATATTTGAACTGCAATGCACGTGCCAAGCGGTCATTCTCAATCAGCTCGATGAGGCCAGAATTTTGCAAACCCCGATATTCCTCCTGATTGTCAACAAATATGGTGTTGGCTTGCAAGCACAGCGAACAATGCTTTCCCACCGTATCCGGATCAAAGTTCTGATAATCCAATCGATGATCCACCATCCAATCGCAGGAAGCTTGTCCCAGGGAATGGAAATAGATATTGAATTCCAAGTCGGTGCTGTCTTGGGCAATGTTATCGAGAATGCGCGTGAGGCTTTGATTTTTAATCTCCTCCTTGTAGTCGCGAGCGTTTTCTTTCTCGAGAAACACTGAAACAGAAATACCGAGCAAAATCACGGTGAATTCAACGGCATAATGAAGTGCATGGCGCATGCGGGCAGGTTGCTTGATTTCCATGATGCAAAGGTAAGGTTGACACCAACAGCTTAATGAAGGGCTTGAACTCCGATATGTGGGATTTTGATCTCATCCTTCTCTGTGAAATTGCATATCTTTAAGGGATGTGGGATAAAATCGTATGCTGTCGTTTGAAGAGATTGGGAATGCTTTGGAGTGTGGCTTTCACATCAATTGTTTTGCATGCCCAAGAAAACGTCGATCATTGGGAAGCGGCTGTGCTCGATGGGACGTCATGGCACTACTTGGTCCCCATGGAACAGCCCGCTGCGGCATGGGCCACAACAGGCTTCAATGATTCTTTCTGGCCAGAAGGACCCTCAGGTTTTGGCTATGGAGATGGAGATGACGCGACGGTTGTCTCATCAACAAGCTCGCTCTACCTGCGCCACATATTTCTAGTCGAAAACCTTGAATCGTGGATAGATGTTGACTTCTTGATGGATTACGACGATGGATTCATCGCCTACCTCAATGGGACGGAAATTGCACGGGGCAATGCCGGGCAAACGGGTGATTTTATCGCTTGGAATCAAAACCTCGCCACCGACCACGAGGCGGTATTGTACGCCGGTGGAATCCCTCCATCCTTTGAATTCGACTTTGCCCCCCTTTTGGTTGAAGGCAGTAACACATTGGCCATTGAATTGCACAATGTGAACCCAACTTCATCAGATTTGACTGCTCGACCATATTTGATGGTCGGTACGACTGCAAACGGCCTTGGATTTGATGCTCCACCGTCTTGGTTCGCACCTGCCTCAGGCGACATGCACGATGTCACATTCAACCTCAACATGGCCGACGAAGTAGTCGCATCTTCTGGTGTTTTTGTCGCAGGCGGAAATTTCTTCGGCGTGGCCGGCGACCACCCCATGACCGACATCGATGGCGATGATATCTGGACTGTGACCATCCCGGTTCCATCAGGGTTCACAGGTTATTACACGTTTCTCAATGGCCTCTGCTTGGACTGGAGTTGCAAGGAAAACATAGCCGGCCTGGAGTGCGCTCACCCCGAAAACTACAACGACCGAATGCTCGACAACATTGTGGGAGCGACCTCGGTCAACACCTGTTTTGGTCAGTGCTCCACGGATGGCCTGTGCGCTGCGGTGACCGGGTGCACGGATGCGGAAGCACTCAACTATTTCCCTGCGGCGACAGAGGATGACAATTCTTGCGTCTATTTCGGAGAATCGAACTTGCCCATTGTCGAACTCACATCAGACGGCCCGATCCTCGACGATCCGAGGATTGTGGCGAACATGGCCATCATCAACAATGCATCGGGACTTAATCATGTTGGCGACACTCCCAATGAATACGACGGGTTCATCTCCATCGAGATCAGGGGCTCTTCCTCGCAAATGTTTCCGAAGAAGTCTTATTCGTTAGAAACCCAAGACGCAGAGGGGCAAAATAACAACGTGTCGTTGCTAGGAATGCCCGAAGAAAACGACTGGATTCTCCACGGACCCTACACCGACAAAACATTGATGCGCAATGCCGTCGTGTTTGAATTGGGTGAAAAACTCAATCGATACACCCCGAGACGGCGGTACTGTGAGCTATTCATCAATGGCGATTACCAAGGCGTCTACATGCTGATGGAAAACATCAAGCGTGATGCCAACAGAGTGGATGTCGCAACGCTTTTACCGGAAGACATTGAGGGAAATGAACTCACTGGTGGTTACATCCTCAAAATTGACAAATTCACCGGTGACTTCAACGGAGGGTGGCAGTCGCAATACGCCACAGTGGCTGGAGAAAATTTATACATCCAATTTCACAAGCCCGAAATCGACGACCTCAACGCGCCGCAGATTGCTTACATCGAAGACCACATCACTGCTTTTGAAGATGCCTTGGCGGGACCCAATTTTACGGATCCGGAACTGGGTTATGCGCCGTTCATCGACATCCACTCATTCATTGATCTTTACCTCATCAACGAGCTCTCTAAAAATATTGATGGTTACCGCTTGAGCACTTATTTCTACAAGCAAAAAGATTCAAACGGCGGCAAGATTGTCATGGGACCTTGGTGGGATTACAACCTCAGCCTGGGCAACGCAAATTATTGTGGGGGCGCCATAACAGAGGGATTTGAAGTGAACACTGATTGTGGCAACACCAATCCCTTTTGGTGGGAACGAATGTTGGAAGATCCCGTCTACAGGGACTTGACGCGGTGCCGTTGGGAAGAATACCGGTCAGGTGCATGGAGCAACGAAAGCATTCACAGCACCATTGATTCCCTGGCAACCTTGCTCGGTGATGCCAGTACCCGCGATCATGTGCGGTGGCCTCGACTGGGGCAATGGGTTTGGCCGAATGCTTTTGTAGGTGACACCTACGAAGAAGAATTGGACTTCATGCGCGACTGGGTAGACGGCCGACTGGATTGGCTGGATTTCAACATCCTTGGAGACTGCGAAGCTGGATGCACTGTGTCATCTGCTTGCAACTTCAATCCCGGCGCCAACTACGACGACGGAAGTTGCGAGCCATGTGCGTGCCCCGGAGACATCAATGGTGATTTGGCCGTAACCGTGGCCGATGTCTTGTTCCTGTTGGCTGACTTTGGCTGCACAACCGATTGCACGGCAGACCTCAACGACGATGGTTTGGTCAATGTCTCAGACCTCTTGATCTTGCTATCGCACTACAGTGAAACTTGCCTGTGATCTGCTGCTCGCTTTTTGAACTCATCTAGCCATAGAAAGCCTGCAGCCAGCACAAGCCAAACCAAGCCGAGCAAAAACGCGCCATTTGCGTTAGTCGCCCCCCTCAAGCAACGCCTCAATTCCGGAGAAAAACGCGCTCCACAGTGCCATCGTTGAAAAGGTAAATCAATGGTGTATTGAAAGTCACAGGCACCTCCCGCCCCAAGTAATCCATCACTTTCACAAGGGAACGGCGCTCAAACTGAACCGACTGAATGCCACTGACCTGGCTCGAACAGGCATTGTCACATTGACTCGAAAAAGTCACCTCCCCGTCAAAGAATGATGTGAGGTTCGCCGCCGCCCACTCGGGATCAAACACTTCAATGCAAGTCAGCTCAGGATTGCCCATCGCTTGAAATTTCTCATCGTCGTATTCGAGTTGGGTTTGCATTCCGGGATTGAGGTTCAGGCAGGTCAAAAAATTGTTCTGACAATTGAGGGTTTCCAATTCGACACATGCGCTCAAATCCAATTCAGTCAATTCGTTGTCATTGCAACGCAAAGACTCGAGCACGGTATTGGCACTCAAATCCAACTCAGTGAGATCATTTCCCCGGCAGAAAAGACCGTCGAGCTCAAGGTTGTTCGAAACGTCGAGCGCTGTGATGACATTGTTATCGCATGCAAATTGACGCAGCACAGACAAATTATCCGTTGCAATTGTTGCAATCTGGTTGCCTGAACACAAAATGGTGCGCATCAATGGATTCATCGACAAGTCCAGGGTTGTTAAGCTATTGTCATTGCAATGCAAATAGTACAACAAAGGAAGGACCGTAAGGTCAAGGGCATTCAGCTCATTTCCAGCGCAATGCAGCCTTTCCAACGCAACAAACCCTGCCAAGCCTGTCAAGTCTGAAATGCCCGCGTCATTGACGTTGAGGTCATCGACTTCAGCAAGATTAGCCGTTAAAACCTGGCCATCAGCTTCTCCAGCATCCAATCCCAAGGAAATGAGGGCAAGTTCAAAATTCTCGTCAGGGATGGCGGTGTATTGTGCTTGGGTCAATTCGCAAAAGGACACAAGGACAACGATGAGGAGGCAATCACGAAGCATTTGTAATGGGGTTAGGTGTAGTTGGATCAAAACACATCAAATCGCAAAACGGTTGCTTCCACTTGTTCAGTCGACGAACCACTTTTGCCTTTGCTCATTGCCGTTCTCATCGCATGCTTCGACAATATAAAGTCCCGAACTGAAGCGTGCGCGAATCTCTCCACCGGGATAAACGTTCACATTGGAAATGACCTGCTGTCCCAAGCTGTTGAATGCCCGAAATGTCAAGACTCCTTGACTCTGATTTTGAATCCAACCGTCGCCTTGGGCTGGGTTGGGGTATATCTGCCAAGAAGGGAACTTCTGAGTCGCAATGCCCAGCGCGCAACTCAAATCCAATGAAAGCATCGAACTTGATGCTACCGCGGCATCCATTTCATCCAGACCGCCGGGTTGGTCGCGAACAAAATAACCCAGCCAAGGAACAGCCACGGCTAGGGTCAGTTCCAACTGCTCGGAATTCGATAACCCAGAAAATCCCAATTCACCGAAATCGCAAAGCGTTCCCGGATCTGCAAAACCACAATGACCTCCCTCCGCGATGGAGACAAAAGCACGGCACGGTGAATTGACAGCCGCATTGAAAATCGGCTCATGCTGGGTACTGGGGGGGGTAACAGCATCGGCAGAGCCAGATAACACGAGAACTGGAACTGTGATATTCTCGCCTGCGGCGATAGCAGATACGTTTGTTTCTGCGGGGGCCATCGCCAGGACAGCGTCAATGGCCGGATTTTGAGCGGCAGCCAACCAAGAAGCGCCTCCCCCCATGCTATGGCCACCAATTGCCACACGACCATTCATTGATTCACTCAATAAGCCTGGAACCTCACCCTCCGCGGTTCTGTTGGCCACAAAGGCCAAATCCAATCCGTAATCGCCATGGCTGGTGACAAATCCTTCTTCCGTGGCCAGCGACACAAAAACATAACCTGCACTGACAAGCGTTTCTGCCAACCCCGTGTAATCCATGGATGACATTAAAAATCCATGGGCCATCACAAATGAAGGGAAAGCGCCCATTTCAGGCTCTACTTCAAGACCACTCGTGACTGCAGGGTACCAAACAGAGCAAGGAATCTCTCTGTCATCCCTGGATTCATCAATGAGCAACCAATCCGTTTGACCCACTTCCCACTGAGCATTTGCGAATCCACAAAAAAACACCGAGAGTAAAAGCAGCAGTCTCATGAGCTCATCGTTGTAAAAAGTCTAAAGTAGTGCCATTTACTCAACCCAAGGAACTTGGGCAGTGACCATTCAATGCACCGATCATTCATTACCTTGACGACTCAATCTCCTTTCAAGACCATGAATCATCCCTTTATCATTGCCTTGACGGCGGCGTTTGGCCTAATCTCCCACTCCGTTTCCGGTCAAACAGATGAGTCTCGTGTACTCATCATTGGAATCGATGGCACCCGATCAGACTGCCTTGAAGCAGCGGAAACCCCTGCCATCGACGCATTGATTGCCCAGGGACTATTCAGTCCGGATGCCCTCAACAACGACATCACATACAGTGGTCCCGGATGGTCGGCCATGCTCTGTGGCGTTTGGTCAGATTCCCATGGAGTGACCAGCAACAATTTTACGGGAAGCAATTTCGACGGATTTCCATCCTTCATGAAGCGACTGGAATCTGACAACCCCGAACTCAACACCCATTCGATTTGCCATTGGGCTCCTATCAATGATTACGTTCTCGGTGAAGATGTCGATGATGCATTGAATGCACCTACGGATGCTGCTGTGCGAGATGCTGCAGTAGCAATTTTGGAAACAGGAAATCCTCATGCCCTCTTTCTCCATTTCGATGATGTGGACATCAATGGCCATAGCTTTGGATTTAACCCTGCCGTTTCGCAGTACATAAACGCCATCGAAATCACCGACGGTTATGTCGCCGACGTGGTTTCCTCACTCATGAACCGACCGAATTATTCCGAAGAAAATTGGCTCATCTTGTTGTCCACGGATCACGGTGGAATCGGCGTGAATCATGGAGGCACCACCATTGAAGAAGAGACCATTTTCTTCATTGCCAGTGGAGCAAACGTTGCCACAGAAGTCATTGTCAAAGACACACTGGACATCCTTTCGCCTCCTGTTAACTGCATTGCACCAGGCGCTGCTGAACTCCGTTTCGAAGACAGCGGAGATGCCGTCTTTATCGCGGATGCGCCTGAACTTCAATTGGGGTCAGAGCAGGACTTCACACTCGAGGTCCGCATTCGGACTGAATCCACGCCAGACGTGGCCATAATAGGCAATAAAGATTGGGACTCTGGACTCAACCCCGGCTTCGTGTTTTCCTTCGAATACCCCGGTGGACCTGCCTGGAAAGTGAACATTGGCGACGGCAATGAACGTGCCGACGCCAACGGGGACGGAGGTGTTTCTGATGACCAATGGCATACGCTCTCATGTTCTTTCGACCGCGATGGCATGATGCGACTGTACACCGATGGCGTCTTCTCCAGTGAGGAGGACATATCAGGCATAGGCTCAATCGACGTTGGCAGTGGCTGGTTCTTTGGCTCAGATATTTTGGGCGCCTACAGCTATTCAGGGGCCATTGCAGATGTACGATTTTGGCACGGAGTCCTGACAGATGACGCGATATCCAACTGGCACTGCAGCGCATTGGATGCCAGTCACCCAAACTGGAACGCATTGCAGGCTCATTGGTCACTTACCGAAGGTGCGGGACTTGAAGCAAGCAACAGTGCCAACAGCGGGCTCGAGGGAGCACTCCAGGGCGCAGAATGGCAACAGCCCGAATCGCTCATCACATTTGATTACAGCAATACACCGCGCATCGTTGACATCGCGGCCACGGCCATGGACCACATGTGCCTTGAGCTGGATTCGGATTGGAACCTCCACGGCATTTCGTGGGTTGACGGATGCAACAGTGTGGGCGTTACCAATGCCCAACGCGAAGAACTACGGACCGTCATTTTCCCCAACCCTGGAGCCGAAGACTTTCAAATCACAGGCCTCCCTCCTCATGCAACCATCGAGGTTTTTGATCCCAGCGGCAGGTCCATCCACCACGGGCAGGCTGGCACCTCAGCGAGGATCTCTCCACACACTGAAGATCAAGGGGTTTATCTGATCCGCATTGTCGACGGAGAAAAACGCAGAACCTTGCGCTGGATCAGGCAGTGACCTGGCAGTAATAAAACAGTGATTGGACTTTCAACTGTCCAAACATCGCAATCCATCGTAGACGATGATGCTGACCGCATTGGCCACATTTAGGCTGCGAATGTGTTCACTAAAAATGGGAATGCGGAACAATCGGTCCGGATAACGGGACACCAACTCTGCGGGCAAACCTGCCGATTCTTTGCCAAAAACCAAAAACATACCATCACGGTAATCGATTTCGTAATGCGACTTTTTCCCTTTGCTTGAAAGAAAGGCAAAGTGTGCGTTTTGATTCAGAGCCATGAAAGAATCGAGATCGTCATAGAAGCGGACATCGAGGTGTTGCCAATAATCCAACCCCGCGCGCTTGAGGCGGCTATCCGACAGCTCAAATCCAAACGGTTGAATCAAATGCAATGTCGAGCCGGAAGCCAAGCTCAGCCGCCCAATATTGCCCGTATTGTTGGGGATTTCTGGCTCTACAAGTACGATGTTGAATCCCATTTGACGCTTGATTTGTACGATTCTATTCAGCTATGAAGGTACTAAAAGCCAGTCATACCCATTGTTTTATGAGTAGCCTTCAATACTTTTCGAGGAAATCAACTAACCCCTCTAA
>CAJQMI010000068.1 GCA_905479395.1 uncultured Flavobacteriales bacterium | reverse complement strand
TCGTGCTTGTTGTGCCGCAAGTGCTGCAACGCCGCCATCATTTCATCCACATCGCCTCCACGATTCAGTAAATCACTGAACACGACCACGAGGGAGCGCCTAGGACTGGCCTCTGCAATTTGATGCAAGGCTTCCACGGCCCCTGTTTCAGCCCTTCGCTGATTGGACTGATCAAGCAACGACTCCAACTCTTGATAAATGGCGCGTAAATGAGCATTGGACGCCTTGGCCGGGATATGCGTTTCCAAGGATTCTCCGAAAAGGCTCAAACCAACGGCATCGCGCTGACGCCGAAACAACTCCATCAGTGCCGCGCTGCTGTGCACTGCGTACTTCAGCTTATTCATGTCGGGACCGTTGGGATCAACTTCACCAGGGTACCACATGGATCCACTGCAATCCACCACCAACTGGCAGCGCAAGTTGGTTTCTTCCTCGTAACGTTTGACGAACAGCTTATCTGTGCGGCCAAACAACTTCCAATCGATGTGGCGCGTGGATTCTCCTGGGTTGTAGAGGCGATGCTCTGCAAATTCCACCGAGAAACCATGAAACGGACTCCGGTGCAATCCCGTGATGAATCCCTCAACCGCTTGACGCGCCAAAAATTCAAGGCGGCCAAATCGTTGGAGCAAAGAAGGATCTACAGAAGCAGGCATGACCTTAAAGTTAGGGCGATTGAAACAAAAAATCCCCACCACAAGGGCAGGGACTTTTATCGTTGTGAATGCAGTGAAGCATTGCGCAAAGGACGTGCCTTTTCAAGCGCACATCAAGCACAATCCAAGAGGCCTACATCAACGCCTCAAGCTTTTCAACCAATACGTTCTTTGGAACAGCACCAACACTTTTGTCCACGACCTCGCCTCCTTTTAGGAACAAGATCGTCGGGATGTTGCGCACGCCATATTTCATACTGATGTCTCCATGTTGGTCTACGTTGACCTTTCCGACAACGGCACGGCCGTCGTAGTCATTGGCAAGTTCCTCAATGACAGGTCCCACCATTCGGCAAGGCCCACACCATTCAGCCCAGAAATCAACAATGACGGGCTTGTCGCTTTTCAACGCCATATCATCGAAGTTATCGTTGGTAAATTCTACAGCCATATCTCGATCGTTTTAGAATGTGCGTGAGTACGCGACATAAATTTATACTTCAAAGGTAAATGCGCGAACGCTCTCTTTCACCTTCTTGACACCCTCAAGGGGTCTCTTTTTTCCACCTTTTTTGCAAACTTTGGTTTAAAAGTGACAAACGAAGCCTCGGGTCACTTCGCCATTTCCAATCGGTACTTGACCCCACCTTCGATCACCAATTCTTCGAGGGCTTCAACGAAGCCATCGTTGAGCTCCACTTTTCGACTCCTGCTGGGCATCTCCAATGCGGTGCCTGCATCGTGCATTTCCAAAGTGAGACCGACCTGTCCCGGGTGCTGTTCAACCAATTGACCCAAATGATCCAATCGGTTTTCATCAAGCGCAGCAATGTCGATCTGCAATCGCAATCGGGCGATAAACTTTTCCCGCACATCTGCCAGTAATTCGATATAGCGCACCTTGAATTCCACATCATTGGGATCGTCTCGGAATCGACGCTGTTCGACTGATCCACGCAGAAACACAAACCAACCTTCTACCAAGTAATCTTTGAATTTGAGGTAATCCTCACCAAACAGCATGAATCGTTGGCTTCCACGGTAGTCCTCCACAGTCACGCTGCCGAACGGCTTACCAGCCTTTGAAATTCGATGTTGACACTCCACCACGCGACCCGCAAAACGCAGCTCCCGGCCCCGCCATTTCAAGGCGTCGTCCAGGACCTCGAGGCCTTCCTTTGGGCTGCAAAGGTGCTTGATCTCGAAACGAAATTTATCAAGTGGGTGGCCCGAAATGTAAACCCCGATGATTTCCCGTTCACGCGTCAATAAGTCCATCTGATCCCACGCCTCGCAAACTGGAATTGTAGGCTCGGGCATTTCCATCTCTTCCATGCCACCAAACAGCGAGGCCTGTGAACTGTTTTCATCCTCTTGATGGCCGGCACCATATCGAGCCGCAAGCTCAATCAAGGTGCGCCCCTTCTCGTCCAGAGCGAAATATTGGGCACGGTGCAGTCCTTCGAAACTGTCAAAGCCGCCGCCTAGCGCCAAAGCTTCAAAAACCCGTTTATTCACGTCCTTCGGTGAAACCCGTCGCGCAAAATCAAACAGTCCTTTGTAGTTGCCAGCGCCATCCTCTCTCCCCATGATGATCGCCTCCACAGCCCCCTCCCCGACACCACGCATGGCGCCCAACCCAAATCGGATGGCACCTTCAACGTTGACACGAAACTTGAAAAGCGACTCATTCACATCCGGCCCCAAAACCGGTATGCCCCGGTGGCGGGCTTCTTCCATAAACAACGTGACCTGCTTGATGTCACTCATATTGTTGGAAAGCACTGCAGCCATGTATTCTGCAGGGAAGTTTGCTTTCAAATACGCTGTTTGATAGGCCACCCAAGCATAACACGTAGAATGCGATTTGTTGAAAGCGTACGCAGCGAATGCTTCCCAGTCCTTCCAAATCTTCTCAAGGCTCCTCAGTTCATGCCCACGTTCCGAACCTTGGGCGAGGAATTGCGGTTTCATCTTGGCGATGAGGTCGGCCTTTTTCTTTCCCATGGCCTTACGAAGTGTATCCGCTTCGCCCTTGGTAAACCCTGCCAACTTCTGCGACAACAACATGACCTGCTCTTGGTAAACGGTGATGCCATAGGTTTCTTCCAAGTATTCTTTGCACGCATCCACATCGTAAGAAATGTCTTCCGTGCCGTGCTTGCGACGAATGAAAGAAGGAATGTATTCCAACGGACCCGGACGGTACAAGGCGTTCATTGCAATGAGGTCACCGAACACCGTAGGCTTCAACTCTTTGAGGTACTTCTGCATTCCCGCAGATTCATATTGGAAAATGCCAATGGTTTCACCACGCTGGAAGAGTTCGTAGGTTTTGACGTCGTCAAGGGGAAAGGCATCGGGGTCCAAATCCAGTCCGTGACGGTCTTTGACATTGCGCACCGCATCCTTGATGATGGTCAGCGTCTTTAGCCCCAAGAAATCCATCTTAAGCAGTCCCGCATCTTCGGCTACTGCGTTGTCAAACTGAGTGCAGGCCATGTCGCTGTCTTTGGCAACGGCCACTGGCACGTAGTTGGTAATGTCAGATGGCGTGATGATGACACCACACGCATGAATGCCCGTGTTGCGCAAACTGCCTTCAAGCACCTGAGCCGTGCGCAGTGTCTGCCCTTCCAAGGAGGCCTTCTTGGCCAAGTCCTTGATCATATTGACCTGCTGCAGCCCTTCTGCCCCTCGCAATTTTTCTTTGAGGGTTTTATCGTCGAGTGAAAACAGCTTTTTCAAGCTGATGTCTGGCATCATCTTGGCGATGCGGTCGGCTTCAGCCAATGGCAATTCCAATACACGAGCCGTGTCCCTGATTGAACTCTTCGCCGCCATGGAACCGTACGTGATGATTTGCGCCACCTGATTCGCACCGTATTTATCAATGACATAGTCGATCACCTTGCCACGCCCCTCGTCATCGAAGTCAATGTCAATATCGGGCAAACTCACCCGGTCAGGATTGAGAAAACGCTCAAATAGCAGATCGTATTCAATCGGATCAACGTTGGTGATTGCAACGCAATAGGCAACTGCTGAACCCGCGGCGGACCCCCGCCCCGGCCCCACACTCACTCCCATTTCACGAGCAGCACGCGTGAAATCTTGCACAATCAAGAAATACCCGGGATACCCCGTACGCTCGATGGTTTCGAGTTCGAAATCCAATCGTTGCCGAATCTCATCTGTTATTTCTGGGTACCGCTTCGCAGCCCCTTCATAGGTGAGGTGTCGGAGGTAAGCATTTTCTCCTCTTTTGCCTCCATCGGTAGCGTCTTCCTCGTGGATAAACTCATCTGGAATTTCAAATGCTGGAAGCAGCACATCTCGCTCTAGCTCATACGATTCGCAGCTATCTGCAATCGCTTGGGTATTCGCGAGACCGTCCGGCAAGTCAGCAAAGAGCTTACGCATCTCAGACGGTGACTTCAAATACCACTCCTCATTGGGCATGCCAAATCGGAATTCCCTGCCCCGTTTTCCGATGTAGCGTTTGGGCTTGCTCACATTTTGAGCATCCTTCACGCAGAGCAAAATGTCGTGGGCGTCAGCTTGCTTTTTCTCGGTATAGTAGCAATTGTTGGCCGCGATGTATTTGACATCATGCTTGGCACAGAAACGCAACAGCACCTCGTTCACCACTTGCTCTTCTTCAAGGCCGTGCCGATTGATTTCTGCGTAAAAATTATCCCCAAGGGTTTCTTTCCACCACACAAATGCCTCCTCTGCCTGCTGTTCGCCGACGTTCAAAATCAACGAAGGCACTTCACCAAACAAACCGCCTGTAGTGGAGATGATATTTTTGGCATGAAGCGCGACCAGTTCCTTGTCGATGCGCGGAACATAATAAAAACCATCTGTGTAGGCCTTGGAACTCAACTTGGTAAGCTCATGGTAGCCGTCTTTGTTTTTGGCCAATAGCACCGTGGGATAGCCGTCGTCCTTGACACTGCGGTTCTGGTGATCCCTGCAAACATTGAGTTCCGCACCGATGATGGCTTTGATGCCATTCTTGTTGGCTTCACGAACAAATTGAAACGCCCCCATCATGTTGCCATGATCTGAGATCGCCAATGCATTCATCCCCAGGTCTGCCGCTTGCTTGGCCAATTCCGCCACACTGCTCACAGCTTGGAGAATGCTGAACTTGCTGTGCGTGTGCAAGTGCACAACGGGAATCGCTTCGGAAACAGCTGCAGCAGGTTTGACTTTGAAAGGGGAGTCATTCCCTTGCGCTTTTTTCGGCGCTTGTTTTTTCGATTGAACGGCTGCAAAGTTCGCCGCTTCCAACTTGGGCGCTTCGTATTTGATGCCGTCAGGCTCCGTCAATTCCGGTCTTTGAATGACTCGCAACCGGCACAATTCGAAAAAGCATTTAGCCGTTGCATCAACGTCGTAAGCAGCATCGTGTGCTTCACCAAAGCCTTCTCCGAAGAGTTTTTGGTGAAGTTCTGTCAGCGTTGGCCATTTGAATTGCCCTCCCCGTCCTCCAGGAATGGCGCAATACTCTGTGGCTTCGTTTTTCGAATCAATGACCGGTTTATCGGTCAATTTTTGGATGGCTTGCTGCAGGCGGTGGTATTCTGCGCCAACAATGTTGACATCAAATTCAATGTTATGGCCCATCACATAGGACGCTCGGGAAAGATCTTGATCAAATGATGACAGCGCATCTGCCAATGGGATACCGTCTTGCTGTGCACGTTCGGTCGTGATTCCGTGGATTTTGGCGGACGTGAATGGAATTGTAAATCCATCCGGGCGAATGATGTGATTGCCCCGCGAAACCAAACTTCCATCTGCGTCGTGGAGTTGCCAGGCCAATTGGACCAAACGTGGCCAATTGTCGCTATCAGTCAAGGGCGCCTTCCAATCACGGGGAAGGCCTGTCGTCTCTGTGTCGTAGATTAAAAACATCACTCGAAACTACATGCAAGAAATTGCTTTTGCCGCTTTTCGGCGTCTCCAGTTATTCACGCGTTATACCCAAGGAAATGCACACTGTTTTGCGTGGTTAGAGATGCCGGTAAGGACGACTAGTAGGACGACTAGTAGGACGACTAGTAGGACGCCCAGAAGGACGCCTAGAAAAACGCAGTTGCCAGAGGCACTGAACACTCACTCGATGTCACCGTCAAATGGTCGGATAACCAGCTCTTCAAGCACTGCTTCTTTTGGCAATTGCCAAGCCGCAAACATCAAGTCTGCCACATGGCATGCTTCAAGCAAACGCTGTTTGGGAAATTCCGCACCTTCCCAAGAATGCGACCAAGTTGGCCCGGGCATCACTGAAGTCACCCGAACCCCTCGAGGCCGCATTTCATTCCTTAGAGCATCGATCATCGCCCCTTGAGCGTGCTTGGAAATGCTGTATCCCGGCTTGCCTAAAAACAGCTTTTTAGCAGCCACAGATGACATCTCGAAAATGTAAGATCCTGGGGGGAAACAATCCTCCAATGCATTGATCAAATCATAGTGCGACAAGACATTAAGATTCATCATATAACGTAAATCCGAGCGGTTTTCACCCACCAATGATCCTGGCAAATAAACCCCCGCATTGTTGACCAAGACATCCAATGTTGACGTGGTGTCTTTCACGGCCTTTGCGAGCGATTCAACGCCTTCTTGCGATGTCAAATCCACCGAATGCAGGTGAATGCTCAAACCCGGTCTTTTCAGATTTTCTGCAGCTTTTTGCAGGTCTTCATTGCCCCGTGCAACAAGGTGCAAAACACTGAGCATTGGAGCGAATCGTTTTGCAACCGCGAAGCCAATTCCTTTTGAGGCTCCTGTGATCAACGCTGAAGTTGGTTTCATGGCTTAATCGGTTTCAAGTCCGTAAAATCGTTTTGCATGAGGAGCAGGGTTTTCCAAAACCAAACGCTGCAAATCATCCCCTTCCACCAGCCGCTCGTCGGCAGGAATAAACTTCGGTGCGTTCACACACAGAATGCTTCGCTCAATATCGGTGGGGTTGTGGTACTCGTGCACGAATTGCTTCGGCCAAATATGAGCAACTCCGGATTTTGCGGGAATATTCTGCAAGGTCAAACCATCCGAAATCACCAACTCGCCTTCGTCCATTTCAGCATGGAAATGAGCTGGAATCTTGGCGCCAGGCGGAATGCGCAGCAAGTAAATCCCACAATCGTCGTTCTCGTGTAAAATGTCGACTTCTCCGAAGTGGTTTATCTCCTTCTCATAATCCACCTCAGATGCATGGCGAGTGATGGCGATCCAAGGTTCGGCCAAACCTTTCAGTGCAATCGGTTTTTGAATGCGAATGGTCACTGCATCAGGACGACGTGAAGGCCGATCGGGAGGCGCGGGCGCCAGCAATAATTGGCAAATTGCTTCAGCAGCCGTTTCAAGCAATTGGAATTTTCCGACTTCAAACACAAACGCAACTTCTCCTGCAACAACTGAATAGTCCACAGAATCCGACAGAGTCTTTCCAAATGCATTGGGCCTGCGATCAAAGTGCAGTTCAAGCTCAATCTTCAATGGCTGTGGCGTGAGCCGCTCATGAGGGTGAATGCCCACGATGCATTCCAAATGCATCGCAGTCAATCCTACGGTGTCAAAATCCTTGATCATGGTGTGTTTATTTGTTTCATGGGCTCGTCAATTGGAATGCACCGGTTCAGATGCATCAACGCACTAAAAGATCGAAAAGATTGACCTTGGATCGTTTCGAAGCGTCAAAGCCAAGCGCCAATTCGTAGCGTTCCAATACCGCAAGCGCATCCTGCACAGTATGAGCACCAACGGCCTCAAACTCGACGCAAGAAATGCTTCGGCTGCCGCAACTTGCGACATAATGAACGATTTCACAATCTGGAAAATCAAAAACATGAATTTGCTTCACCACAACATGTTTTTCTTGAATGCTCAGAGTGGCAAGAAATGCAGCCACTTTGGAAGTTTGGTTTGAACCTGCAAGATCAAGGTTGATTTCTGTGCGAACTTCGGTGTCACCGCCACGAGATTTCACGGTGAGCTGTTGGATCTCACTATCGTACCGGTGGCGATAAATCCAATTGTCCTCCTGCGTTGGCACATAATATGTGTCTGTCACACGCAACTGCTTTTCGTTTTCCGGGTCTAGCGCCTGGCAAGATGCGCCCCACCTGTCGTGGTCAAATGAATCGTTCAAGAGGAACTTGTGTTCAATTTCCACATTGCTCATTGAACCTTTCACGTTTTCTCCTTGACTCATGCTTTTGCAATGTAATGGATGAACACCAAGTCCCCTTCTGTCTTGATACCCTCCAGTTTGAAATGGGTTGGTCCAGTCAATGTAGGCTGTACAATGGGTACCCGATGCTCACTTCCGATGATTACTGGACATACGGTAAGTGTAAAAGCATCTACAGCTCCAGCCTCATAAAACTCGGAGTTGATGAAGCCTCCTCCAAAGAGCAACACCCGTTTTAAGTCAGCTTCTGCACACGCCTCACAAATGGCCTCAACCAGGGAGCGACTTCCAAGTTCCTGATCGTAAATCACAGTGCGGTCGGCACCTTTCGTCTTTTCATCAGGCAAGGAACGGTTGGACACCAGCCACTTTGGAGTCGCAGGCGCATTCCAAATCGGGTCTGCCGCATCAAAACCAGTTCGAGTACACATGATCCAAGTTGGGTGTTTACCTTGATCATTGAGAACCTCCATCACCCCTCCACTTACGTTGACGGAGTGTGCACCGACCACCACCGCATCGCATGTGGAAAGCAAGTGTCTAACATGGTCGTGGTCTGCTTCATTGATGAAGCCCATCGCCTTGCGCTCGTTGTCTGACTCTTCGGGATGAGAGGCAATCGCGCCATCCAAACTTCCTGCCATAACATTTGTGATGTAGACTTTTTGCTTGTGCGTTTGTGATTGTTGCATGGACGTTGATAATGACTTCGGGGCAAATTACGAATCCCTTACTGGAATGACATTTCAAGGCACATTTTGTTGCCCTAAACCATGAACACGAAAAAAAAGTCATGGACCTTTGTTTGTTCTGCAGATGCCATGTACTTTTGCGCTCCCTTACGGGATTTACATATTTTGATTTTAACTACCGGGTTTAGGACCCTTATTAAACGTTTCTCTCATGGCTACTCGTCTCCGACTCCAACGTCACGGTAAAAAAGGAAAGGCATTCTATCACGTCGTAGCTGCTGATGCTCGCGCCCCACGTGATGGCCGATTCATTGAAAAGGTTGGCACATACAACCCCAACACAAATCCAGCAACCATCGAAGTGAACCACGACCGAGCGGTCCATTGGTTGCAAGTAGGTGCTGAAATGTCAGACACAGTGCGTGCACTGCTCAAGTACAAAGGCGTTGTTTACCACAATCACTTGCTCAACGGTGTACGCAAGGGTGCAATGACCGAAGCTGAAGCTGAAAAGCGTTTTGAGAAGTGGATGACTGAAAAGTCCGCCAAGGTTCAAACCAAAGTTGATCAACTCACGAATGAGTCGGACAAAGAAAAAGCAACTCGCCTTGCTGCAGAAAAAGCTGTAAATGAGGCACGTGCGGCTGCGCAACAAGCGGTTGTTGCAGAAGCTGAAGCAGCGAAAGCGGCAGCAGAAGCTCCAGCAGTGGAAGAAGCTCCAGCAGCGGAGGAAGTTCCAGCAGCGGAGGAAGCTCCAGCAGCGGAGGAAGCTCCAGCAGCGGAAGAAGCTCCAGCCGAAGAAGCTCCA
>CAJQMI010000067.1 GCA_905479395.1 uncultured Flavobacteriales bacterium | reverse complement strand
GGTGGGGTTTTCTTGCTTTTTTAAAGCATCAGAATGCGGAAGGCTTTGTTGGTAACAGGCTCCCCTTGTTTCCATCAATGTTCAGAAAGGCCCGTAGTTCGTAGAGTTTAGCGAATCCCTCGTACACCTGGTTCGAGATAAGTCCAAGAGGAGGAGCTTCAAAAACGAAAAAGCCACGCGATCATGCGTGGCTTTTTTATTTGAATCAACCTCAATCACAAAAGCAGGTTGCGCTTGTGATTTGGCTTGCAACTATGCAAGGGAGTTGTAAAAAATGATCAGGTTGACCACCACGTAAAGAAGCGCTGGAAGTGTTTTTAAAACACTCTCTTTTATTTTAATGCGCACACAAACTGCGGTGAGCATCATACACATTAGCAAAAAGGAAGCGAGCGTGAGAAGCCAGGGCATCAGCAAACCAACCAACAATCCAAGGCCACCTAACAATTGACAACTTCCCAGAATCAATCGCTGATTTTTGTATCCCCATCGCTCGTATTCTGAAATCATCCTCTTCAAAAAAAACGAGTTTAATCCGTAAACGATAAAAGAAATCGCGGAAAAGAGAATGATGATGAGGTTGGTGTCCATTGGTTAGATCAAACCGTAGTTCGACGCTGCGATAAATAAAGACAAAAGCAGCAGCAAAGCAGACGGTATGTATTTTTTCAAAGGGTTTTTTACTTTGACATGAAACGCTTGGGCGCAGATCATCAAGAACGCCATAGAAAGTGAGGCCAATACCACAGGGACTTCGTACCAACATCCCAAAGCCAAAATGGTTGCAAGTATGATTTTGGACGCCCCAACAATGTTTCTAGTCATATCTGAAAGTCCGTATTGCTTAAATTCTGCAACGATGTTGTCGTACCGAAACACCCAAACAATGATGATCGATAGTGCAACAACAAGCTGTGCTAAGAATGATATGTTCTCCATGAACTAAGGTTTTTGTGATTTAAGTTTTTCTCCGAATCAATTCGTGATTCTTCAGGAAGGTCCAAACTAAGGTAAATAAACTGAACATGGTGAATGCAGGATTGCTCTATTTCCCTTAACTATTATTTCGTATATTATGTAGTATGGGATTGGAAGAGGAAACTGATGTAAAAGTGTTAGCTGTCGACCTTGACTTGTCGCTGACGAAAACCGACGTTCTTATTGAGATTTTGTGGGCAATGCTTTCGTCAAGTCCGTTTCGATTTGTCGCGATGATGTTCAACCTCAGATTTGGCAAGGCTTACTTTAAAAGTTGTGTTGCTAAATCCGTATTTTTCGACGCATCAAAACTGCCATTCAACGCGCAGGTCATAAACTACATCAAGGATTGGAAAAAAGGAGGGGGTAAGGTGGTTCTTGTTACCGCAAGCAACCAAATCATTGCGGATGAGGTAGGCAGACACCTTAATTTATTTGATAACGTATACGGATCTAATGAGCTGGTCAATCTTAAGGGACAGCAAAAAGCGCGCTTCTTGTGCGAGAAGTTTGGGGCCGGCAAATTCGCGTACATCGGTGATTCAAAAGCTGACCTTAGCGTCTGGGAAGAAGCCTGCTCTGTCATTGCTGTAAACCCTTCATTTGGTTTAAAGCTCCAGCTAGAAAACAGGTTTGACAGTGTGAAATACTTGCTTTCAGATGAAAGCAAACATCGCGAGATAATTCGTCTATTTCGCCCTACTCAATGGGTAAAAAACATCCTCATTTTCGCCCCAATTGTAGCCGCACAATCAAGAGACTTGAGTGCGTTGCTCAACAACGTATTCGCTTTCCTCATTTTCTGCATGATTGCATCCGCCGTTTACATCATAAATGATACGTTTGACATACAAAACGACCGGAATCATCCCGTAAAAAAACAACGTCCTCTTGCTTGTGGGAGTATTCACTTATCAGAAGGGCTGGCGCTCAGCGGAATCCTATTGATTTTGGGTTTAACGCTCTCCATTTGGGTTGATATTCAACTTTTCTGGCTGATGAGTTTGTATCTCATTTTGAATGTCCTGTACTCCGCAGCATTGAAAAAGGTTCGATTCGTTGATCTCCTTTTTCTCACCCTGTTTTACCTCGCCCGCATTTTAGCCGGCTCAATTACCGGAAATATTGACTTAACGTATGTGTTCCTCGCTTTTTCAGGATTCTTGTTTGTGGCTCTTGGCTCGCTCAAGCGTCTAGGCGAGCTTGCATTATTGTCCAATGCAAAAACGGAACGGGTTCCGGGAAGGGGTTACAGGCCTAAAGATGCTATCTCTATTCTACTCATTGCCGCTATATCTTCTATTCTGTCAATAGCACATTTAATCAATTACGTCAGTTCGGTTGGCGTGTCAAAAGCTTACAAAAACCCTGGTTTTCTATGGGGTATCGTAATCATTCTCACCGGATGGATAATCAGGCTTATCGTGCTCACCAACCAGGGTAAATCTCAAGATCCCCTGATGTTTGTCATTGAAGATAAAGGCTCCGTCGTTGTCGCCTTTTTTTGTTTCGCACTGATGCTATCTGCAACATTTCTCTAGATGTTAAAATTGATACAACGTCCGTTTCTCTGGATCCGACAACAAAGCACTTTTGATGTCTTCTGTTTGTGCTTATTGTCCCTATTGAGCTTTTGGTTTTCATTTCATTTGTCTGGCAGTATTCCCTTGGTTTTTTACGAAAAATGGGATTTTTGGTTTGATGCTGACATCAATCGCGTGTTGATTAACATCGATGGTGACACCTCCAGAACGATGAGAAACCACACTCATCCCCTCTTCGCTGCTTTGTTCAAGCCCCTCGCTTTTTTGTTTTCGCTCCTCCAAATTGGCCCCATCATGTTCGGTCGTCTCCTGATTGGTGCTTCGGGCGCTGTCTCGACAGTTTCTATTTTCCTGACACTTCGGGCTCTTGGTATTTCACCCATCTCGCGCTTGCTTGGATGTGGTATATTCATTTGTTCCGGCGCATTTATCTTTTGGTGGTCTGTTCTGGAAACGTTTCCCATCGGCGGTGCGTTCATGGCTGTATTGATTTTAGCCCTTTCAATAAACTTGAAGTCAAACCTATTTTGGATTCTCGCGACACCCTTCACGTTGGGAATAACCCCAACCAATTGGCTGATTGGCATCGTTGGGGTGTTTCAATCTTTCCGTTGGAAAAAGTCGTTTGAACTTTTAGCGCTTGGGGTGCTGATGAGCGCAACCATCTATGGGATTTCAACTCAAGTCTTGAAGACCAATACACGAGGAATGCCTGACTTGATCAACAAAGAGCAGAGATTCTTAATCTATCCGAAAAATATAGAGGAGATGCCTGAATATGCTGAAATCTACATCAAACGTGGTGTTGGTTTTTTTTGCTCCCCTGCCGTCGTGGCTCAAGGCTACTTGGGGCCTGCAGAAGATCACTCCGGATTATGGAAAGGTATCTGGTATGGTGGTTTTCGGTATTCATTCAGCGGATATATCGCTGTGATATGCTGGCTAATGCTTGTCTTCAAAGGTTCATCAAACCTTCTTCGGTACAGGAAAAAAAGCAAAGTTCCCTTGACGATTTTTGCATTCTTATTGTTCCAGCTAGGACTCCACTTGGTGTTTGGAAGACATCCATTTCTTTACTGCGCGCACTTTATGCCGTGCTTGGTAATCATAGCGGCGTTTAGCCTAAGCGGCAAACGCATACGCTTATTTCAAGGCATTGCCCTTGTTTTTTGCTTCTGCGCAATGTGGAGCAATGTGGAAACATTCTACAACTCCATTGATTTGGTTCTAGAGGCCAATAAGTGAAGATTGGGTGTTTACCCAAAAACAATTAAGTTTGTGATGTTGAGCAAACATCAATTGACTCAATGTTTTGAAAATGAAAGATTTAAAATATCTGTTTGCATACACTGTACCTGCCGCAGCGTTCTTCTCCTTCCAGTCCACGGGCATCTGGACCTATTCCCTGGTATTCTATGCATTCCTTGTGATTCCCTTGCTCGATGTCATCGCTGGCGAGAGCCAGAAGAATTTACCTAGTGAAGACGCGTCTTACAAGAAGACCAAGTGGGTGTTTGACCTCATGCTGTACATCAACCTACCGTTGGTTTTTGGGCTTTTATTCTTTGTTTTCTTCAATGTTTTTACCCGCGATTACAGCCTACTAGAATATGTGGGGTTGTCCCTTTCTGCGGGAATATTTTTAGCAACAAGCGGCATCAATGTGGCGCATGAATTGGGTCACAGAAAAGCATACATCAACCGCTTCATAAGCAAATGCTTGTACATGCCCTGCCTCTACATGCATTTCTACATCGAACACAATTTTGGCCATCACCTCCATGTAGCGACACCTGAGGACGCTGCTACAGCGCGCTACAACCAAACCGTCTATGCGTTTTGGTTTTCATCCGTGTTCAGGCAATACATCAGCGCTTGGAAAATACAGCTCCAGCTGCTCCAACGCACAGGGAAGTCATTTATATCCATCCAAAACGACATGCTTTGGTACCACATGATTCAACCAGCTTATTTGGGAGGTGTGTTTCTGTTGTTTTCATTGGATGTGATGTTGTTTGCTGCGCTTGTAGGTGTCATCGCATTCCTTTTTTTGGAATGCATCAATTACATCGAACATTATGGCCTTCGTCGCTTGAAAACTTTGTCAGGCCGATACGAGCGTGTGCAACCTCATCATTCTTGGAATTCCAATTTCAACATTGGCCGTATCGCGCTGTATGAGTTGACACGCCACAGTGACCATCACTTCAAATCAACCAAGAAATACCAAACACTGAATAGCCACGAAGAAAGTCCAAACCTCCCTTTCGGCTACCCCGCGTCTATTTTACTGAGCCTCTTTCCTCCATTGTGGTTTTGGGTGATGAATCCGCTGGTTCCGAACAAGATGAAAAATACTCCCGCATGATTGAAACCGGCACGATCACGCTGACAGAACGCACAATGCGTTGTTTTTCAAGCAAAACAAGAGATCGAATCCTTCAAGCAAGCTTGATCTTGTTCAACAAGCGCAGTTTTCAGACCGTTACCACGGCTATGATCGCAAAACACGCTGAAGTTCTGGAAGGCACATTGTGGTACCACTTTCCGTCCAAAAAAGACATCCTCAGCGCCCATATTGAGCTTCTCAAATCACTGTTTCAAGAAGGAGGCAAAGCCACAGAAACAAACGATCCGAAATCATTGATTCAAGGTGTTTTTCGGTCCTATGATGTGATTTGGGATTTCCGGTACATCTTAAGAGATGATTTCGGCGCATCACTTAAAAATGAACCCGAAGTATTGTTGGCAACCCAAGGAATCAATGCGTTTCTCGATCACTGGACTGAAGGACGGGTGCGCCACTCAAATCACTGTGGGGTTCTGATGCTGCGGCCCGAAAGCGTCGAATCAACCGCAGAACTCATCCTTTTGATTGGCCGTTATTGGCTGGATTTTTCATCCAAGAAGTATCCCCACGCTAGCCAAAAAACCCTTCGCCAGAAAGGCTTGACGCACATTTTCAATGTCCTTGAACCCCACCTGAATCAAAAAGCAAGGAACATTGTTTTGGAGCTTCTAAACCAGTAAATCACTCTCGTTTTAAAACCTTGGTGAGCTTGTCGGTTTGTCCTCCTCGCTCCTCAAACCACGGTTTATGCTTGCCCCAAAGGCGGAGGTAACGGTAAAACGGAACCGTCGGAAAGGTGTGGTGAACAAGGTGGTAATTCTGTGATAGAAAAAACAAGGATAGCCCTCGCCCCTCAATGTTGCGAGTTGCCTGAAACGGATCTTTCCGCATGCGCACGCGATGTGGCTTGTGTGGGAGGTAGTCAAACAGAAACGCCAACAATGCACTTGCCAATCGCGAGGGCACAATCCAAGCCCAAATCACTTCGCTCGTGTATCCTGAAGCCGCCAATGTTAGGGCTGTGCCGTAAAAAAACAGAATCGTAAAAAGCACCTCTCTTTTCCGATTTCTAGACGTTTCTTTAATTTTTGTAGCTGAGATGTACCAGTAATATGGTTCTTGTGTCAACCAGCGCAGCGGCAGCAAAAACCAAGGTCCTTTTCCGCTCCAAAAATCAGGGTCTTTTTCGGGGTCATTGGTGTGCTGATGGTGAGACAAATGAAGCCGTTGAAATGCATAAAAAGGAGAAAACAAGGGCACTCCGGCGATCCTTCCCAGCGCATTGTTCAACCCTGGATATTTGGATGAAATCGATCCGTGTACCGCATCGTGCTGCGGAGTAAACGAAACGTAAGCAAGCACGGTGTTCAAAACGCACGCTAGGGCAAGAGAAAAACCGCCAAAAAATGCCTGCCAACTGACCCAACACCACAGTGAAAACGTCGCCAACGCAAGGACTACGGTGGGAAAAGCCAACCCTGGAACCTTGATCAAGTCCCTTCCGGGAGCCTTGCTTGTTTTTTCTGATAAAATCGAGGTCGGGGTCTCCATGTCAGTTTCTATTTTCCGTAAACACGTACACCAATACGTGGGTCTTTTTCTTAGAATTGAGTTCGGAAGGTCCTGTGTAGATATAGTTCACCTTCAATGCGGGGTGCCCCTCCTTGAAAGCATTGATTGTTTTCTCCCACACAATTTTATCTGCTAAAAACGGAAAGTCAAATTTGTATAAGCCTTCCGCCACCTCCACGCCTTGAACCGGGGTGTCACCTGCTGCAAACGTTTCTGAAGAAAATCGCAGGATAGAAGCTGCAGCGGCAACGGTTATCAAGATCCCTATAGCCAAAGCCCACTTGAATGCCGGTGAATTCTTTACAACCAGCGATTTCTCTTGTGCGGTTCCACCGTGTTTGAATACCAGCCAAGAAGCCACCAAAATGAGCCAAAACAAACCGTGTTCCAACAACTGAAACCGGTCGCCAAAAACTTGATCCGCAATTGAAAACAAGGCAAACAATGTGATCGAAGTCAGAATGGCGCGGAAAAACCACTTTTCTGCCCCCATGGAATTTCCTTTGAGGAAGTTGTAAAATGCAACCCCGTACAGAATGAAATTCACAGCCTCCAAAGAAGAAACGCCCGCCAACGCAATCGTAGCAACAATTGAGTCCTTAATGCCCAGCGAACCAAAGAATTTAACGAAGAGCGCAAAAAAGTCTTTTCCTACCCACAAAAAATGAACATCGGGGATGATTTTATCCATCACGCTCAATCCCCAGAAAAAGGTCCAAAAGACCAAAATCGAAAACCGAATCACTGCTTGCTCTTTCATGGCTTCTCTTCTGTGATGATGTAAAAAATCAAAGCGTCCGCTTTTTTCAATCGCAGCGGGTTTGGTACCGTGTAAATGTGGTCAATACGTTTCGACGGGTGCGCTTCCATGAATTGCTCAATGGTCTTCTCAAATACCGTGCTACCCCCAAGAAACGGAAAGGAAACCTTGAACAAATCCTCCCCTACAGGCTCTGCAACAATCGGAGATGTGCGCCGAAAAAAGAAATGCTCATTGTAATTGAATATTGAGAAGCTCGTTGTTAAAATCAACGCTCCAGCCACAACAACTGCGGTCATTGTTTGACTGCGGTTGAACCCCTCTTTAACAGCGTCACTTGGCTGTTCAAGCCTGTTGAAAATAACCCATGACGCGAGCGTCATGAACCAAAAAAGCGTGTGTTCCAAAAGCTCAAATCGATCCCCAAACAAATGGTCTCCAAATGAGAATATGGTAAAAGTGGCCAGCGTAAAACAGATTCCTATCAAAAACCAACTGCGAGCCTCTCCTTTCCTGCTTTTTAAAAAGTAAGCCAGCGCTCCTGTCATGAATACAAAGGCAAAAACCTCCAATCCAGCAGCCACGATCAACGAAGCATCCGCAATGATTGGCGCATCTAACCCAGCAGATGCAAAGTATTTTTGAAACTGCGCAAACCGATCTCGGCCCACCCAGAGGTAGTGGCTTCCTCCAATAACTTTGTCAAGTATGTTGAACAGCCAAAAAATGGACCAATACATCAAAATGGCACCTCGAATAAGGTGATTATTTGATGCAGTTCTGCTTTTATCTATCAATCCCATGGTGCATTTTTGTTTCGTCCAAACTAAGCCTTTTAAGCTAGACAACTAACCTGAATTCATCATCTATGAGGGTCACATCTTTTTTTATTTGCCTGTCTGTCCTTGGATTGTCTTCGTGTGCTTCCAGTCCCGAACAACCCGTTCACGTCATTGCTGATTCGGCTCTTATTCATTCGGCTCAAAGCCCCACTGCTGCGCGTGTTTACACCACTGCAGAAAACACAAATCAGAGGCTTTACGAGGGTTCAGAGCTAAAGTTCCAACCGAGCACCCAACCTCTGGAAACCGAAATCGCTGTATTTGTAAACCCCCACAAAACCTTTCAGTCTTTCTTGGGAATAGGCGGCGCCATCACCGATGCTTCTGCGGAAGTCTTTTCCTTGCTCAGCAAAGACAAGCAAGATGAGTTGCTCGCAGCTTATTTTTCAGAAAAAGGAATCAATTACAACATTATCCGCACCAGCATCCACAGCAGTGACTTTGGTTTGGGCAGCCACACATACATTGAGGAAGGCGACAAAAGTCTCGAAAGTTTTTCCATTGAAAAGGACCTGGAAAAACGAATTCCAATGATCAAACAAGCGGCCGCGATTATCGATCAAGACCTTGTTTTCTATGCCAGCCCCTGGAGCCCTCCTGCCTTCATGAAAACCAACAATCACATGCTCCAAGGCGGCAAACTCTTGCCTCAATACCGGCAAACTTGGGCAGATTACTTCGTGAAATTCATTGAGGCATACGAAGCCGAGGGAATTCCTGTGTGGGGGGTGACCATTCAA
The DNA here is from genome assembly GCA_905479395.1 of uncultured Flavobacteriales bacterium. Lineage (GTDB taxonomy): Bacteria > Bacteroidota > Bacteroidia > Flavobacteriales_D > Sanyastnellaceae > UA16. The sequence continues at coordinate 15,509 of CAJQMI010000067.1, read as the reverse complement.
AACGAACCAATGGCAACCCAACGATGGGAGTCCTGTATTTACTCTGCAGAGGAAGAGCGCGACTTCCTGAAAGAAAATCTCGGTCCTGCCCTTGATCGCGCGGGCTTTGGGGACAAAAACATTGTGGTTTGGGATCACAACCGCGATCTCATTTCCCACAGAGCCAACACCATTTTTGAAGACCCTGAAGCGGCCAAATACGCTTGGGGCATTGGTTTTCATTGGTACGAAACCTGGACCGGTGGTGAGGCAAAATATGAGAATTTGAAAAACATCAACGCCTCATTTCCAACCAAAAATCTTCTCTTCACTGAAGGATGCCAAGAAGGGTTTGACGCCAACCACTATGAGCGTTGGTCAAATGCTGAGCGTTATGGAAACTCCATGATAAATGATTTCAATAGCGGCACTGTTGGTTGGACTGATTGGAACATCCTTCTCAACGAAAATGGCGGTCCCAACCATGTGCAAAATTTTTGCTTTGCACCCATTCACGCCGACACGCAAGCCAATGAATTGATTTATACCCCAACCTATTATTACATCGGACATTTCTCGAAATTCATTGAACCAAAAGCGAAACGCGTGAGCACAACCGTGAGCCGAAGCACGCTCGAAAGCACTTCCTTTCAAAATCCCGATGGCGAAACGGTTACCGTGGTCATGAATCGAACCGACGAAAGTGTCGCCTTTAAATTAATCGTGGGTGATCTTGAAGTTCCAATGGACATCGCCCCTCACGCCATGCAAACCATTGTCTATTAAAATGAATTGGTTCCGAGCGTTCGCGCCCTTGCTGATTCTCATGATTCCAGCCTTCGCAATGCTGTTTACAGATGAGGTTCGTTGGTCGTTGTTTGACTTCGTCATCATGGGATTGATGCTTGTTGCGCTTGGAGTTGGTGTCCAGTTGGTGGCTCGACGCGTTCAAGGTTCGACGCGATTATTTCTGATCGTTGCGGTCATAATCTTACTGTTCTTGCTGCTCTGGGGTGAAATGGCTGTTGGGTTGTTCGGTTCTCCGATCTCAGGTGACTAAATGATTCAACAGGCCTGCAATAGCTCGCTTACCAAAATGATGCCTGATTGACTTATGAGCCGCTCCCCTCAATCTTGGCTCACATTGAACCTGGAGAGAAATTATCAAAACGTTGAATTACGATGTAATTTGCGGTGGCCAGTGCCGGTGGTTCGGAATGAGCGAACCTTTATTTATTTATTCCTTCGTGATGAAATCTGTACCCTTTATTCTCTCGGTTGTTTTTGCTTTATCCTTAAACGCTCAGATCAACCCGCCCTTCGATTTTGAAACACCAGAGTCCACCCCTGAATTCACCAATTTTGAAATGGCAGAAACGTTTGTGGTTGAAAACCCCAATTCCAGCGGAATCAACACGAGCGCTAACGTCGCTCAAATGGTGCGTTACCCTGGCGGAAATGTTTGGGCCGGAAGCATCGTCTTGTTTCCTGACTACCTCGACTTAACAGAAGTTGGTGCGTTTCGGATGAAAGTTTATTCTCCCGTTGCTGGAGCGGTAATGAAAATGAAACTCGAAGGCAGCTCCGTCATAGAACTCGATGCCTTGACAACAACGGCAAATGAGTGGGAAACCCTTATTTGGGATTTTACAGGGGTTCCAGGTGGTATTTTCAACCAGCTCGCGTTCATGCTGGATTTTGGCATTGAAGGAGATGGAACCTACTTCTCTACCTTTTATTTCGATGATGTCGAGCTGTACCAAAGCAACGAAGGGTTGCAACAGGTCAGCTTGCCGATTGACCATGAAGATGAGTCTGTTCACTACCAAACCACCTCTTTTGCAGGAAACTATGCGGAATTGGTTGTAGACCCCACCGATGAGAACAACCATGTCATGAAGGTTACGAAACACTGGCAGTCTTTGAACTATTCAGGAACCACAATGAGCACCGTCGCTGGGTTTGCTGAACCAATTGCGTTTGAAGCGGGCGCCACTCAAGTCAGTGTAGATGTGTGGGTGCCTTCTGCGGGAGCAGCAATTCGCATGAAAGCTGAAGAGTACCTCGAGCAGGCCAACTCTGTGGAAACACAACTCAATGTGCCCGTTGCTGGCGAGTGGACGACAATGACGTTTGACTTCTTTCAAAACGTTCCCGGTACACCAACCATCAACTTCAATTATGATTACACCATCCTTTCTATTTTCTTCGACTTTGGAAACGAGGGCTACCTATCGGGCACGCAAGAATTCTATTACGACAATGTGGTGTTTGGTGATGGAACAAGCAGCGGGATCATCAATGCTGAACCGTCAAACATCACAGTTCGCCCTAGTTTGATTCAATCAGGAGCAAGCACGGTGATCGCTTTTGAGGGCAATAACGCGGAATTCACCCTTTATGATTTGAAAGGAGCCAAAGTGTTGCAGCGCTCACTCTTCGCTTCAGGTGAAGTGAGTCTCTCAGGAATTGCTCCCGGCATGTACTCCGCGGTTGTCCGAACAAAAAAAGGTGAGGCCCACCAGCAACGATTGACCGTCATCGATTGATCCGCTGGAACAAGCGAGTTTCGGTTCGATTTTAACCAATCAAAAACAAAAAGGGGGCGCATGCCCCCTTTTTTTGTTCTTGTGTCCTGTTGGGCGTTAAAAACGCCTCAGGCTCCTATCACACGTCTGTAGATCCAATGACGCGCTTCATGAAGCCGTTCAATGCATCTTTCATTGCGGTTCCATTCTCGGCTATGTCCTCCATAACCGCAATTGCGCCTTCGCAATTGGAAACCAACTCACCAATGGCGTCCATTTCTTCATCCTTGATTCCACGGGCTTCCGATAACTCGATCAGTACATCAACCGCTGTTTCGATTTTTGCCGCATCCAACGCATCGTTCGCAACCAAATGTTTGATGATAGGAAGTCTCATGTGAATTCTTTCAAAAGGTCTTTGACAAGGTCAATCTTGTTTCCTTGCTTTTGCGCCTTTAGGGCTCCGTTTTCAAAGGCGGCTATCGTAGGCAAGTTGCTCACGTCTGCCAAGGCACGGGATTCCGTAAACTTCTCTGCGTTGACATAAACAAATTGCACGCCGTCGGTTTCACTGCTCAGTTTTTTAAACTTGGGCTTCAACAAACGGCAATTGCCACACCAAGGAGCACCATAAAGCACTACCGTTTTAAACTCCATGGTTTGGGCGAGGTTGTCTTCTTTCAGCTCAAGCATCAGATCTTATTTTCCTTGGCTGTAGTTGATGACTCCTTCTCGCGACTCAGCCATGGCGCGCTTTCCTTCTTCCCAATTTGCAGGACACACTTCGCCGTTCTTTTCATTGAAGATTTTTGCATCCAAAATGCGCAAGTACTCTTTCACGTTTCGACCGATTGGCATGTCGTTCACTGATTCATGAAAACACACTCCGCTTTCATCCAAGAGGTATGTCGCACGGTAAGAAACATTGTCGGCGAGGTCTGTGATGTTCAATTCCCCTGCTAGCTTTCTCCAGGTATCAGACAAGATTGGATATTCTACACCCTCAATACCGCCCTCCTCTTTGGGGGTCGAAAGCCACGCAAAGTGAACTTCGTTCGTGTCGCAACTCGCACCCAAAACCAAACAATTTCTGTTGCCAAACTCCTCAACCATTTCCTGGAAGGCAAAAAGCTCGGTTGGGCAGACATATGTAAAATCCTTTGGGTACCAGAAAAGCAATACTTTCTTGTTTTCCTTTTTACACACATCAAGGACATTTATTTCCTTGTCGTCTCCTAGATAATCCATGGCCTTTAAGGTCACGTTTGGAAACTCTTTGCCTACTAAACTCATTGTTATATTATTAGATGTTTTTTCTCGTTCCAGTCAACAAACAAAATTACAGAAGGTTCTCTGATCTTACTGCAATAACTCCATGAACATTGCGCGGATTTTATGAAACGCGTCGCAACGAAAACACAAGAGAATGAAAAAGGGTGCTGTGAAGCACCCCTTTCTAATTCGATTCGCTCAAAGGCCTCAAAGCAAGTTTATTCGCTGAGCCAAATGATCTTTATAACTCCCCCCAACAGGGATTTCCTTTTCGATTCCGTCCATGGTAATCATCGCGTACTTGATGCTTTCAATTGCCTCAATGTTCACGATGTAGCTTCTGTGAACGCGCATGAAATCGACATCTCCTAATTTGGTTTCCACATCCTTCATGGTTGAATGAATGGTGTAGCTTTCTGTTCGGGTATGGATGACCACGTAATCCTTCAGCGCTTCAACGAAAAGCAAGTCTTCTGTTTTCACGCGGATCAACCGGCTTCGATTCTTCACAAAAATGATGTCCGACTCCTCTTTGTGCTCTGCCATGCTCCGCAAGAAGTCTGTTTCTTGGCGAAGCTCTTGTTCTTTTCCATGCTTGTGCATGGCCATTTCAATGGCTGTTTGAATGTCTACATCCTTGAACGGCTTCAACACATAGCCATGTGGTTCGGCTAGTTTCGCTTCGCTCAAGGTGCTTTCATCTGCATAAGCCGTAAGAAACACAACAGGGATGTCCATGTTGCGTTTGATTTCTTCTGCCGCCGCAATGCCGTTCATATCTCCCTTGATCATGATGTCCATCAACGCAAGGTCTGGCTTGTGTTTCATGGCCATGCTAATGGCTTCTTCGCCATTATCTGCCGAAGCCACCACGTTATAACCAAGGTTTCCAAGGCATCTTTCGATGTCTTTTCGGACGATGCTTTCGTCTTCTGTAACAAGTATGTTTATCGGCATTTCAGTGAGTCTAGTCGGTCAATGGGGTAAATCTAACTAAAAAAGATACCCCTGACCCTTTTTCTAACGGGTTCTCGCTGTGATTGTTATCCACAACCAGCGTTCCGTCCAATTGATCGGTCAGAGCTTGAACCAGGTAAACGCCTAAACTTTCATTTGTTTCAAAATCAAAATCCTCTGGAAGCCCCACTCCATCGTCCGAAACTTCAATTTCAATGTCTTGTCCTTTTTCCTCAACACGCAACCGAATGGTTCCTCCCTTTTGTTCTGAGAAGGCGTATTTTAACGCGTTGGAAACCAGCTCGTTAACAATTAAACCGCATGGAATTGCTTGTTTTAGGTTGATTTGTACATCGTCCAGCGCGCAATCCAGCACCACGTCCGAGGCAATGCGTGAATAGCTGTGAATCAGGTTCTGAGTGAGTCGTTTCAAATATTCCGCAAACCCGATGCTGCTAAAGTCTGAATTCTGATACAATGACTCGTGAATAAAGCTCATCGTTGAAATGCGATTTTGGCTTTCTTCAAGTATGTCCAGCATTTTCGGGTCATCAATGAATCGCCGCTGCAAATTCAACATGCTAGAAATCACTTGCAGGTTGTTTTTCACTCGGTGATGCACTTCTTGAAGCAAAATCTCTTTCTCTTTCAGCGTGCTTCTAACTTGTTGGTCTATTTCTTTTCGGTCTGTGATTTCATACGCAATGCAGCTCAACTCTTCGTGATCGTCTCCATACGACACGGGATTCACAAACATCTGGTACCACACCTCCTCTCCTTTTTGATTTACCAATGGCAATTCAAACTGCTGCTGAACGCCTTGAAACGCACGTGCAAAAAACTGAAACTGATTCTTGTATGACGCATCCGAAGTGTGGTCTTTCAATAAATCAATGATCGGACTACCAAGCTTGGTGTCAAAACCAAACTGTTGGTTCAGGGTGCCCTCGACGTTGTCGTTCATCGATGTTACCTCCAATTTTCGGTTGATCGTAAACATCAGGATGTAACGCGATGAGTTGAAGATAGACTCCAGTTTCGCTGATTTCTGACGAGCGTCTTTTTGGTGGGCGCGCATTTCAGAAACGTCGAGATAGATGCAACGCACATCAGTCACTTCATTGTGTTTGTTGAGTTGTTTGGACCCCCCTCCAATTGCCTTTAATTCCCTGCCATTTTTGGCGTGAATCGTTATTTCCTGGCTAGACCCGGTAATCAAATCCATCCAGTTGTCTGTTGTCCCTTCTGGCCCTAGAATGTCTGTAACATGCAGCGCTTCGATGTTTTCCCCTTCGTAACCGAGGGTTTTGTAGAATGATGGGTTCGCATAGGTAAACTTGCCTTTTGCGTTTATTGCAAAAACAAGGTCGCTAGCGCTTTCCAAAATATCCCGGTAACGCTCTTCACTTCTGCGCAATTCCGTTTCCGCTAATTGAATGTCGGTGACGTCCCTACCAACCAAAACAAATCCTTTTGGTTGTTCATCAGGGCCATGCAAAACCGCAATCGAAATCAGCATTTGAAACGCCTCCTCTGAGGTTCTAACACCTGTTACTTCGCCCGCATAGTAACCTACTTCGTTTAGTTTCTCTGCAATCACACCGAAGCTCTCCGGGTCTTTCAAAAACTGCGATGCATGAAGCTCTTTTGCATCTTCAATCGTGAGTCCAAATTCGACTGATGCCGCGTGGTTGAATTGAATGATTTTTCCATCATTGTCAAACGCGATGATCATATCAATGGAACTTTCAATGATGGATCGGTTGAAGCGTTCTGTTTCTCTCAACTGACGCTGTGTCCGTTTGTGTTGGATGATTTCATCACGCAACATTGTGTTGGACTCTTCCGCTGAGGTTGCGCGCATTTGTTGCCGCACCAACTCCATACGTATCGATAAATCACTCACGCTTATTTGAACCGCCGGTTGCTTGTCAAAAAACGAAAGTGTCATTTGAATACCAACTGCTTTTTCCTCCCCATTGGCGCCAATCATCGAAACCTCAGAATACGGTATTTTTTCTCCTTTTAAAATCTGGTTAAGGTCCTCAACCACGCGATTATGATCTGATTTCGATATTAAGGATGTGAATTCTGTTCCATAGACCTCTTCTTCGTCCTGGTATCCCAGCAATTCCAACGCAGCAAAGTTCGCATACCCTACTTCGTCCTGCCGAACCAAAAACAAACCAAACGGACTGGTTTCAACCAACAATCTAAATCGTTCTTTGGTTTGAAGTAGGTCGTGTTCGATACGCTTTTTTTCGGTAATATCCATCAAAGCTAGGGTGCACTCAAACTCACGAGATGGGTCTCCCAATGTTTCAATTTTTCCTTCCACCATCAAGTCTCTCCCTTTGGTGTTGGTAAAATGAAATTCTTGTATGTCTCCAGCGCGGGAAACCAATTTCTTCCAATTGCGCAAACCAAATAGGTTTTGAACGTCCAGCTCTTGCAGTTCTTCAAGTTTTGATATCCCAAGAATACCCATCATTTCGGCATTCAAATCAATGATTTGATTGTTCTGCATAAAGGCTAATCCTTCCATGGTGCCTGCCGCCAATCCTTGGTACCGTGTTTTGTTTACCTCGAAAGCGTTGCGTAGCTCACGCCAACCTTTTTCATCTTCAAAAACAACATATCCAACAGTGTCCAATTCTCCCGAACGCACCGAAAAAAGCCGTGACAAATCGTTGTCTGTCCGTAAATCAAAGTGCGCTCTATCTGTTGGTTTTTTCCACCAATTCGTCCATTCGTCATTTCCTATTTTCAACCAGTTCACCTGCTCACCAAAAATATCTGTGCATGCAGCGTTCACAGCGAGAACTTCTCTTTTATCAAGACTCACCAATAAAGCCGGGTTCGACCAAGCCTCAACCCATTCGGAATATGATTGTTTTTTTGGCATTCTAGCGCATTAGGATTTTCGATTGGCTTCGGTGGATTTCGGTTGCTTGATTTTTACTTTCTGGCCGTCAATTCTAATCAGTGAATCATCCTTGTATTCCAATGACTGCTGTGTTGATTGACTGGGTCCATAATAAATCCATTTTCCGTTTTTTTGCCCTCCCAAATACCTTTCAATTCTTTGAATGTTGCCTGTAAACGAACGGTACGTGTGTTTTCCTTCGGGAACACCCAATGTGTATTCACCTTTGAACTGTTCTTTCCCATTGGGATATGTGTGGATCCAAATTCCATTCTTTTCTCCATCCAAATACGAACCAATTTCTTTGTGGTCATTTACATCTTGAATCCATTCGCCTTGCCTTCTGCCTGATTCATATTCACCTCTGAGAATTTGCTTTCCAGATTTGTCCCATTCTTCAAACAAACCGTCCTCTTTTCCCTTGCGGTAATGTTCTTTCCTGTGCACTTTGCCATCCAAATAGTACCACTGCCATCCGTTATGGAATTTTCCATTCCGATACAATCCTCTTTGTATCAATTCACCTGTAATGGCAAAATACTTCCATTCACCTTCTTTCAATCCATTTTCATACGAACCTTCAAAATGCAATTCACCTCCGGGATAGTAATGTTTCCAGGTACCTTCCTTTGATCCTTGCGGTGTGGTAATGCCTCTTGCAATGATGGAATCATCGTCGAAAATCGCTCCCGAAATCACTGTGCCTTCTTGATTGTATTCCCTGTAAATACCCACCTTTACTCCATTTGAATACGTGCTAGATGATGCTATTTTTCCGTTGCTATGGTATGTTTTCCGCACATCCACCGGAGCTGTTTCTTCTGCATCTAAAACCAAATTTCCCCATTCATATTTTTCCAAGTAATCAAGCTCACCTGAAGTTTTGTAGAATTTAAAAATTCCATTGCGCACCCCATTGCTCCAATAACCCTCTTCTTTTAATATTCCTCGGTTATTCCAGGTTTTCCAAAGTCCGTTCCTTTGACCTTGTTCGTCTTTTCTATTTACTTTTTGTACCGATCTTAAGTATCCTTTTTGGAATTCAAGGATTGAAATAATTCTACCATCCTCTGCGTATTCCTTGCCTAAACCATCCTGTAAATTTTCCTTGTAGAAAATGGACTTTTTTAACAATCCATTTTCATCAAATTCATTGCCCAATCCAGATTTTAAATTTCCTTCAAACGGAGTTTCCTGGATTACAAAATTTTCATTTGTCCCTGCATACGTTCGTTCCCAACCTTGCTTGATTCCTTGAACATATTCTACTGATTGAATTTTGATACCAACCGAGTCGAAAAATAACCATTCACCACTCAGTTCATGATCAATTCTATTTCCCTGGCTTTTGATTTTTCCATTGGTGTGATAATTCATCCATATCCCTTCTGGTTTTCCGTTGATCAAACATCCTTCACTTGCTTTGTTTCCGTTGGGAAAGGTATACACCGTCCAGTCGCAACCCACAGGATTTTCTTGACTCGACAGCAAGGTTGTCATCAACAAGGATAACAATAGTATTATTCTTTTCTTAGAAAATATAACTATCGTAATAGGGGTGTTCATTCTGTGTGTAAGCTGGTTTAATTTTCTTTGACAATCTACGTTTTGAACAATTTCAGATGTGTTCCACACATGGTATGGGATAAAAATACTCGCTAAACCGGGACAATGACAGGGTTATAAACATTGATTGGAAACATCAAAGTTGAATATCTTTTCATCTTTTGGATTGTCTGTAACATGGTGATAGATGGGTATAAATAAGAGAAGAAAAAACCGCTAATTTTCTTGGTTTTGAATTTCGAAGCGGGCTTAGGTGCTGGCGTGTTGGAATGCAAACTCAGTTGTTTTGAAGTTGTCAACCAGTGAAAGGCGGTATCAACAGTTTGCTTGTGAATTACCTTGCAGCTAAAATCGACAACATGCGCGTTTCAATCGGTGGTGATCATGCAGATCCAGCTCTTAAAAAGGTACTCATTGATCACCTTAAAAACAAGGGGTTAAAGACCATTAATCGTGGCACAGATACAACAGATAGTGTCGATTATCCAGATTTTGCACATGCTGTATCAGTGGATGTTGAGGAAGGAGAAGCGGATTGGGGAATCCTAATTTGCGGATCAGCAAATGGCGTGGCAATGACAGCCAACAAGCATGAAAAAATTAGGGCTGGCTTGGCATGGAATGCAGATGTTGCGAGATTGGTAAAGCAACACAACAACGCGAATGTGTTGTGTATTCCCGCTCGTTTTGTGTCACAAACTGAAGCGGTGGACATCGTAAACGCGTTCATGGCAGAAGAATTCGAAGGCGGTCGTCACCAGCGTCGAGTAGGAAAAATAGCTTGTGCTGTGATAGCGACGTGCTTTTTGATGGTCGGGACAACACACGCGCAGCAGACCAACGCAGTCAACCCAGAGCAATACGCGAACTCCATTCAAGCAATGGACTTGGAAAATCATTTAATGGTCATCGCTAGTGATGCGTTTGAGGGACGAGAAACAGGCGAACCAGGGGCTGAGAAGGCCGCTGCTTATATAGCAAGCTATTTTGAATCGCTTGGTATTGCTCCTTACAACGGGGAGTCTTATTACCAAGACGTTCCTTTGGTCCGTTCACAGATACTAGGGGGAAGAGCGTCAGTGGGATCCGTGGAGCTTGTCTTTTTAGAGGACTTTTTGTTCTATCCTGGAATCAAAGACACACAGATGTCAAACGTGCAGATGGTTGCGATAACCGATACTGCCGATTGGCCGGATTTAACAGGAAAGGCGGCCGTTTTAAAGGCTTCGTCTGCCGATGGAATAACCAACTGGCAGAAGGGTTTGAATGACGCTCGGATCAAAGCGAACGACAAAGGTGCCACAGCGGTAATTGTTGTGGGTGAGGACCTATCAACCCTTAGAAGCAGGATGAAACCGTGGTTGACCCGCAAGTCAATGACGTTGGATCGGGAGCAACCGATCGAGGGAGATGGAACAAGAATCCCAACATTTTTGGTGTCCGCATCCTCTACCTCTCATTGGTGGAAAGGGTCGGAACTGAAGTCATGGAAAAAGTGGTTGAAGGCTGAAAAAAAAGGAAAGGTTCCGCCGTCGTGCTTGTTGCCTGAAGTTTCATGGAGTTTTGAGCTGATGCGTGACGAAGAGCACATCGTATCACAAAATGTTTTGGCCTACATCCCAGGACGCGACTCAATATTATCGGATGAGTTGGTTGTGATTACATCGCATTACGATCATGTGGGAATCATTGATGGGGAGATACATAACGGAGCAGATGACGATGGAAGTGGCACCGTCACTGTGCTCGAATTGGCTCAGGCATACATGGACGCTGTGAACGATGGAAATGGTCCGAGAAGGAGCGTTTTATTGATGACGGTTGTCGGAGAGGAAAAAGGCTTATTGGGGAGTGAGTGGTATGCGGATCATCCGATTTGGCCGTTGGAAAACACAGTTGCTAACCTCAACGTGGACATGATCGGTCGTGTGGACGAGGCTCATGCAGACGACAACCGATACGTGTATTTAATCGGATCAGATAAGCTGTCTTCGGAACTGCACGTGATCAGTGAAGAAGCCAACACGAAACACACGGATCTTGCTTTGGATTATACGTTTAATGCACCCGATGACCCCAACCGATTTTACTACCGTTCAGATCACTACAACTTCGCTAAGAATAACATTCCTGTGATTTTTTACTTCAGCGGAGTTCACGAAGATTATCATCGCCCAGGGGACGACCCAGAGAAAGTGATGTATGGTAAAACAGCAGAAATTGGAAGGTTGATATTCCACACGTCCTGGACGTTGGCCAACCAAGACAAACGCATCGAGGTGGACCGAATCAATGACTTTCCAACGAAGTAACCCCTTTCAGTTGGTTGTTGAAACGCTCACGCTCAAGTTCATAACGCTCGCCTGTTGCAGGGCCACTAAAGCCTGAATGAACAACAACCGTGTTGTTTTGAATGAATAGCGTGGTTGGAAAACTGAGGACACGATCTAAAAAAGGAAACGCGTCGGCAGCGATACCTTTGCTTGCTCGCCCACCGAGGTATACCTCCCAGTCCATGTTCATTTCTGAAGCGAACCCATCCAAACGCTGGTAAGCTGCAGCGGCCAAGGTGTCTCGTTCAAAAGCGATTGAAATGAAGCGCGCGCCTTGTCTATGCACACCAGCCAACAAGCGGACTTCATCCATGCAGTTGGGGCACCATGTTCCAAGAACATCAAGCACAATCAGGGAGTCAGAAAGCAAAGAAAGGGTGTCAACCTTTCCTTCTCGGTTGATGAAGGAGGCCGTCAAGTCTTGGTTTGAAACCGCAAAGACTTGCATTGGATTTTCGCCTTCAGTCGGCTCTGATCGCGTTGCCGACCAGGTTGTTTGATAATGATTTCCACTAAAAAACTGTCCCCCAACCCAATTGCCATTCACATAGGAAGCTGTAAACAGAAACAAGTGTGCGCCGTCATACGTTTGGAGCCGCAGTTTTTGGTTGATACAAGTGCCCGTGAGGTACCTGTAGTCTCCCGTCGGCGTCCGCATCGTCGCCTGCAATCGATCATTTTTGTACGCGACATCAAGCTGGGCATCGGCAATAACGTCAGTGCGTTTACCAAACCAAACATCCCAAGTGCCATCAGGAAGCGCAGTGCGATCGTTGGTTTGGTTTTTTGGTTTGGAACCCACTGAGATTGTCAAAGGCACAGTGTAGACGCTGCCGTTCGATGCGCGCAACGAATCCACCCAATACCCTTTATAATCTTCAACACCGGAACCTTCTTTCAGCACCCAACTGCCGCCGAATACAGGCACTCGCCAAACAGTGTCATTGACGGGTTGCATTGAAATTTCTTCGGCCCCATTGAAAACAGACCACAGATTGCCATCGAACGCACCGATGAATTCTGTCGTTGTGCTATCGTTCATCTCAAATTCAATCAACACAGGGGTTGTGTTTGCGGTTTGATTGGAATTCGTGGAGTTGGAGCATCCCGAAATTGAGAGAAGGGCTGCGCCCCCTCCACAAACAAACAACAACCAAGACCGAATCAACCCAAATCGAATTTGATGCCTTGTGCCAAAGGAAGCGAAGCTCCGTAATTTACTGTATTGGTTTGGCGGCGCATGTAAGCTTTCCATGCATCGGAGCCGGATTCGCGTCCCCCGCCCGTTTCTTTTTCACCACCGAATGCGCCGCCAATTTCAGCACCAGAAGTTCCGATGTTGACGTTGGCAATCCCACAATCAGACCCTGCGGCCGACAAGAACAATTCAGCTTCTCTTACGCTGTTCGTCATGATGGCCGAAGACAAACCTTGGGCAACACCGTTTTGAATGGCAATTGCTTCGTCTAAGGTGTCGTAAGGCATCATGTAGAGCAACGGCGCAAAGGTTTCGTGTTGGACTATCTGCATGTCGTTTGTGGCCTCGGCAATGGCGGGCTTGACATAACAACCACCTTCGTATCCAGGCCCTTCTAACACACCACCTTCAACAATAAAACGACCACCTTGGTCTGTGACCGCCTGCAGTGCCTTGAGATAGGTTTCAACAGCGTCTCGATCAGTTAGTGGACCAACATGATTGGATTCGTCCAATGGGTTTCCAATTTTCAACTGCCCGTAAGCACTTGTGAGCACAGACTTTACTTGATCGTATACCGAACGATGGATGATGAGACGACGCGTTGAAGTGCATCGCTGTCCGCACGTTCCAACAGCACCAAATACAGCGGCTGGTACAACCATTTCAAGATCTGCATCTGGCGCAATGATGATTGCGTTGTTGCCACCAAGCTCGAGCAGCGCGCGCCCTAGACGGGCACCCACCGTCTCACCTACAGACTTGCCCATCCGCGTGCTTCCTGTGGCGCTCACGAGAGGAACGCGTTTATCAGCGCTCATCATTTGGCCAATGTCTGCCATTCCATTAACAACACAAGACAACCCAGCCGGCACGTCGTTGGCGGCGGCAACATCGTTCCAAATATGCTGGCAAGCAATGGAGCAAAGTGCGCTTTTTTCCGACGGCTTCCAAACGCATGAATCTCCGCATATCCAAGCCAGCGCGGTATTCCATGCCCAAACCGCTACAGGAAAGTTGAAGGCTGAAATGATTCCAACAACTCCGAGTGGATGGTATTGCTCGAACATTCTATGTTCCGGTCGCTCTGAGTGTGTGGTCATACCATAAAGCTGGCGGCTTAACCCAACAGCGAAGTCGCAGATGTCAATCATTTCTTGGACCTCACCGAGCCCTTCTTGCAATGACTTGCCCATCTCATAGCTCACGAGAGCTCCCAGAGCGTCTTTCTTGGCCCTCAACGCGTCACCGAATTGGCGAACAACCTCACCGCGTTTTGGCGCTGGAATGGTCTTCCAATTGTGGTAGGCTTCTTGAGCAGCAACAACAGCACGGTCGTATTCTGCTGGTGTAGCACTGGACAAGGAGGCTATTTTTTTTCCATCAACAGGAGAAATAGAGTCTATGGTGGGCCCTGAACCGAATGACTCGGATCCAATCATGACACCATGATTGTGGTCTTGAATATTGAGGGTCTTGAGAATGCTTTGGATGTCCATGGGTGTCTTTTTTTCGTGCGTCAAAGGTAATGACCGCTGGATGAAGAAATAAGAATGTAACTAACTGAAAACCAATAAATTATGTTTTTCAATTATTCGAGAGGTCTTGATGTGTGGTTTATCCGAGTTGTTTTTTTGCTTGAGCGTCTCTTAAACGAGCCAACCGCGAGTGTTCCACGTGGAACATGATCAACGGCCGAGGTGTACCAATAAAACAGCTAGATCGGAAGCGCTCACCCCGGATATGCGTGAAGCCTCTGAAAGCGTGTTGGGTTTTGATTCGGAGAGCTTCTCACGCGCCTCTGAACTAAGAGACTTAAGTTTATTGTAGACAAAGCCCTTTGGGATGCTCACCGTATCCAGGCGTTGGAGCTTATCTGCGATGGCCTGCTCCTTTTCGATATAGCCAGCGTATTTGATTTGGACCTCTATCGACTCTTGAACTTCTGGCGATATACCCAACTCAGACGACTTTTGGGCAATGACCGGTAAATGGTCTACGAGATCATCGTAACCGATTCCTGGGCGGCTCAAAAGCGTTATTGCTTTTTGTTTTTGTTTGAGCGGTGCGCTGGACTTTGCGCTGAGGAGTTGTGCCGTCTCGTCCGGACTGACGCTGGTTTTTTCAAGAACAGCGTGCATAGCACTTAGTTTTTCTTTCTTGTTATCCAGTGCAGCCATGCGCTCGTCATTCGCGAGACCAAGAGCGTGTGAGATTGGCGTGAGCCTCTGATCCGCATTGTCTTGCCTGAGTAGAATGCGGTATTCGGCTCGGGACGTGAACATCCGATACGGCTCCTTTGTCCCTTTTGTAACGAGATCATCAATCAAAACCCCAACGTAAGCTTCGTTTCGTTTGAGCACCAAAGCATCTTTGTTCCACGTGGAACGTGCTGCGTTGATACCCGCCATAAGGCCTTGCGCGGCGGCTTCTTCATAGCCGGTGGTTCCATTGATTTGCCCCGCGAAATAGAGGTTTTGAATGCTCTTGGTTTCCAAGCTGTGCTTCAGTTGGGTTGGATGAAAGAAGTCGTATTCCACAGCGTATCCAGGCCTAAAAAACTTGACGTTTTTAAATCCAGGCACCCCGCGAAGCGCCCGAACCTGAACGTCTTCTGGAAGGCTTGTGCTGAAACCATTGACATACACCTCTACGGTTTCCCAGCCTTCGGGTTCAACAAACAGTTGGTGTGAATCTTTTGTGTGAAACCGTTCAATCTTATCCTCAATGCTCGGGCAATAGCGGGGACC
>CAJQMI010000066.1 GCA_905479395.1 uncultured Flavobacteriales bacterium | reverse complement strand
AAGAGGCTACACACCGCAAAGTATCCGAACGTTTGCCGATAGAATTGGCGTGGCAAAGCGAAACAACGAGATTGACGTGAGTTTGTTGGAATGGGCCTTGCGTGATGACGCAAACCGCACAGCCCCTCGCGTCATGGCAGTTCTGAATCCCATCAAATTGGTGGTATTGAATTACCCTGAGGGTGAAATGGAGTTATTGACGACTCAGAACAACCCTGAAGATGCAGAAGCCGGCACTCGGGAGTTGCCTTTTGGTCGAGAACTCTGGATGGAAGCAGATGACTTCAAAGTTGATGTCAACAAAAAGTGGTTTCGCTTGGCTCCGGGACGGGTGGTCCGGTTGAAGTCCGCATACATCGTTGAATACGCAAATCACTTGGAGGATGATGCGGGCAACGTGACGGAAGTGCATGTCAATTATTTTGAGAACAGTAAAAGTGGACAGGACGTTTCAGGAATCAAGGCCAAGGGCACGTTGCATTGGGTTTCCTGTGCAGAAGCCGTGAATGCCGAGGTCCGACTTTATGATCGGCTTTTTTCAGAAAGTGCACCTGAAGCAAATGGTGATTTCATGGATTGCGTCAATGAAAACAGCCTGGAAATCAAGTCAAATTGCAAGCTTGAACCATCTTTAGCGAATGCCGAGGTGGGGACTGTTTATCAATTTACGCGTCTCGGCTATTTCACATTAGACAAGCGCTACAGCACAGCAGATAACTTGGTGTTTAACCGCGCGGTTACATTGAAGGATAGCTGGAAAGGTTGATCTTGAAAACGCTGGGCATTCTGAATGTTCAGAAGTTTGGATGTAGAGCATTCAATTACTTCGCAGTTTTCAATCCCATTTCCGATGCGATCTGAATCATTAATTTGCGAGCAGCAGCAGGTTCGTTGGGGATGTCGCCTTCAAGGATGGCTTCCTTGATCGCTGATTTTATCGTTCCGATTGGCCTGCTTGGAGGAATTCCAAAGGTTCGCATGATCTCTTCGCCTGAAATGGGTGGTTGAAAATTGCGGAGCTGATCCTTCTCCTCAACATCCTTAAGCTTCTCCAAGACCACATCATAATTCGCTAGATAGCGCTTGACTTTGGTTTCGTTTTTAGAAGTGATATCCGCTCTACAGAGGATCATCAATGCATCGATGTCGTCACCTGCATCGAAGAGCAATCTGCGCACTGCGCTATCGGTGATTTGATTCTTGGTCAACGCAATGGGACGCAAATGAAGCAGCACCATTTTCTGAACGAATTTCATTTTTTGATCCAACGGAAGCTTCATTCTTTTGAAGATCTTCGGGACCATTCGAGCTCCGCGGTCCTCATGGCCGTGGAATGTCCAGCCATGTTTCTTTTGAAATCTTTTTGTCGCTGGCTTCGCAATGTCATGGAGCAAGGCAGCCCAGCGAAGCCAGAGATTGTCTGAGACTTCGGCAACATTGTCCAGGACCTCTAGTGTGTGGTAAAAATTGTCTTTATGCCCAATGCCATCTCGCCACTCAATCCCCTTCAAATTAGACATTTCGGGAAAGAATCTATGGAGAAGATCTCCTTTGTCCAAAAGTTTAAATCCTTTCGAAGGATAATTTGACATGATGATTTTGTGCAGTTCTGTATGAATCCGTTCTTGCGTGATGATTTTTAAACGGCTTGCATTTTTGCGAATGCTCCTCAAGTTGGAGTCTTCAATTCGAAAACCAAGCTGTGTCGAAAATCGAATGGCACGCAGCATCCGAAGGGGATCATCGCTGAATGTAACATCCGGTTCCAAAGGAGTCCGAATGCAAGCATTCTCGATGTCTCGTAAACCTCCAAAAGGATCAATCAAATCGCCAAACGTATCTGCGTTCAGGCTCAATGCAAGGGCATTGATGGTGAAGTCTCGACGGAGTTGATCGTCTTCGATGGTTCCGTCCTCAACAATTGGATTGCGACTGCCTCTCTCGTATGATTCCTTTCGAGCTCCAACAAATTCAACCTCCCAGTCCCGGTAGCGAAACATGGCAGTGCCGAAATTTTTGAACACCGTTACCTTTCCAGCACCGAGCGCTTCCGATGCCTTTTTAGCCAACTCGATGCCACTGCCTTCGACAACGATGTCAATGTCTTTGCATGGACGTTGAATCAAGAGATCGCGAACAAAGCCCCCAATCGCAAAAGCAGGTTGTCCATTTTCATCGGCGATTTCACCAATGGTTTTGAAGAGGGGATGATTCAGATTTGCTGAAAAATTCATGGCCTTTGTTTCACGTGTGAAGGTACGTAGTGAATCCTCGTGTTTGGTCTCGTTTTTTAGCTTCGAATCACCGTGATTCGATTGTGCTCATCGAATTTGACCATCATGGAAGCACGAGCATTGGGCTTTGCGTTTCTGCGATAATTGGCTATTGCGTCTGCCCTGTCCAATATTTCTCTTTGAAGTTGACCAAACGAATCAGGCGTGGGTTTGCCAGATCGGTTTGCACTTGTTGAAGCCAAGGGTGCCCCAAGTCCACGAATGATGAAAGCCACGTAATCGTCATGTACCAGCCGAACTGCAAGGGTGCCGTCCTTCGCTACCAAGCCAGGTGCTAAGTCAGCTTTCGCTTTGTCCGAACAAGGCGCAATGATGGTAACGGGGCGATCGCTCACTTCAATCAAATCCCAAGCGGAATCTGGGAGTTTTGGAAGATATTTCTCAAGCATACCGGGTGAATCAACCAGCATCAGCAACGTTGACTCAAGTGGGCGTTCCTTGATGTCAAATATTCGTTTCACTGACTCTGCATTGTTCGCGTTTGCTCCAATGCCCCAAACTGTATCGGTTGAGTGTACAACGACTTCTCCCGCCTTGAGAGCACGGACCATGGTGAGAGCGTCGTCCTGCCATTCAGGTTTGTTTTTTTTACGCCCCATGACTCAGTGTTCTTGAATCCAATTGTTCACAGTGTCTTGGATGTCTTGCTCCAGATTTTCCAGCGGAAATCGCACAAACTCCTGCCCAGTGACGCGTTCGTATAGGTTAATGTATCTGTTCGTTATCTCTCGAATAAATTCATCGGGCATATCAGGAGTGCTTTGTCCTTCGAGCCCCATGAAGTTGTGCTCCATGAGCCATTCCCGAACGAATTCTTTGCTGAGCTGTTGCTGCGCAACTCCGGATTTTTGACGTTCTGCATATCCTTCCGAAATGAAATACCTCGAACTGTCCGGGGTGTGTATTTCATCAATCAGCATCAATTCCCCATTGAGCAAACCAAATTCATATTTGGTATCTACAAGGATCAACCCTTGTTTTGCGGCCATCTCTGTCCCGCGTTTGAAAAGCGCGCGTGTGATTCTTTCGAGCTCATCGTATAATTCAGGTGAAACGATTTTACGATCAAGAATAGCTGTTTTGCTGATGTCTTCATCGTGCCCTTCATCGGCTTTTGTTGCGGGTGTGATGATGGGCTCATCAAAAGCATCATGTTCGTTCATCCCCTCTGGCATAGATTCTCCACATAGGATTCGTGTGCCTGTTTTGTAAGTGCGCCAAGCATGTCCGGTCAAATATCCTCGGATAACCATTTCCAATCGAATGGGTTCACACGCATACCCAATGGTCACTTGCGAATGCGGCGTGGCTTTTTTCCAGGTAGGGACAATGTCTTCCACGGCGTCTAAAAAATGACTCGCTATTCCATTCAAGACTTGTCCTTTGTAGGGGATTCCTTTGGGCATCACCACATCAAAAGCGCTGATGCGATCAGAAACGACTGCTACGATATTGCCACCTCCAACGCGGTACATATCACGCACCTTTCCGTGGTACGCGCTGGTTTGACCTTCAAACTGAAATGTAGCTTGGTGCAAGGTTTTGCTCATGAATTCTTTGTTTTATCTGCTTTGAGATTGCGTTCTTCATCCGCCTTTTCAAAGGCGGAAATCACAGCCTTTACGAGGCGGTGTCGAATGACGTCGCTGGTGGTGAGTTGAACAAAGCCAATTCCTTCAATTTTTTCTAAATGCCGCTGGGCGTAAACCAAGCCCGATCCCTGGTGGCGCGGCAAGTCAACCTGCGTTGCGTCGCCCGTGATGACAAACTTCGCGTCTCGACCCATTCGAGTGAGAAACATCTTGATCTGAGCCACGGTTGTGTTTTGCGCTTCGTCTAGAATCACAAAAGCCTTGTCGAGGGTTCTACCTCTCATAAAGGCCAATGGTGCAATTTCAATGACTCCTTTTTCAAGGTGATCTGCAACTTTGTCAAATGGAATCATATCCGTCAAGGCATCGTAGAGTGGTTGCAGATAGGGGTCAAGTTTTTCTTTCAAGTCACCTGGCAAGAACCCTAAGTTTTCTCCGGCTTCAACAGCAGGTCTTGTAAGAATGATTTTTTTCACCCTGCGATCTTTCAATGCCGACACAGCCATTGCTACTGCAGTGTATGTTTTTCCGGTTCCTGCAGGTCCAACAGCAAAGCACATGTCATTTTCCCGGATAGAATCCACCAAGGTTTGTTGATTCGGTGTCCGAGCCATAATGCGATTCCCGCCGGGACCATAAACCAGCGTATCATCTCTTTGTGATTGCTTCATGATCTCTGATTCTTCAGACGACAGCAAACGATCTACATCATCCACGTTCAGAGATTGATAGCGTTCAACGTGCCAAATGACCATTCGGATGACAGCTTCAAACCGACCCAAATCTTCTATGGAACCTTTGGCTGTAATGGTTTCTCCGCGCGTTAGCAGGTGAAGCGAGCCAAAGCCATTGCGGATGGCACGCCAATTTTCATTTTCTGGACCTAAGAAAATCAAAGGATCAACACCTCGAATGGATATCTCTTTCTGTTGCATATGGAAAGACAAAAATACGTTCCCGACCTTTGCAATGTGTCAATCATCACATTAACATCAGACTTTGGGGAAGGAAGTCACTATACAGCGGCTTTAAAGGGGGCCTTGTTGTCGCGAGCTCCAGAGGCTCAGATTGTTGATGTGTCCCATCGGGTGCGCAAGTTTGACGTGATAGAAGCAGCTTTTATCCTGAGGTCTGTCTATCCAGAGTTTCCGAAAGGCACGGTGCATTTGATTTGTGTTCAAGGTGCGAACACACCCGAGACACCGCACCGCCTGGTAACGATGCAAGGCCAACATTTTATCGGTGCAGACACGGGAGTGTTTCGATTGTTAGCAAACACAGAGCCGGAAGCTGTTTTTGATTTTTCAGGTCTGAACTTGGACGTAGACTCTCCGACTTTCCCAGAGCGGGAAGTGTTTGCGCTGGCTGCTGCTCATCTAGCCAAGGGTGGACGGGCGGATTTGATTGGTCGACCTGCAGGATCTTTGCGAAATGCGGAGCCTCGCCGCATGAGTTTTGAAGAGAACACCATCATTGGGCATGTTGTGTTCATCGATGACTATGGGAATGTAGTGACCAACATCACAAAGGAGTCGTTCAATAAAATTGGCAAAAACAGGCCTTTTGAAATTCAGATGCGAACGCCCAGGATGACCATTCGTTCGATGAGCGAGCATTACCATGACGTTCCGACAGGAAAAGAATTGGCCCTATTCAACCACAATGGCGTGCTTGAAATAGCGGTAAACAATCATAGCGCGCCAGGGGGGCATGGAGGTGCTGATGCACTGCTCGGGCTTAGAAGGGATCAAGCGATTCGAATTAATTTTCAATCTGAAACCAGCCTTTAATGGGAATCCTGCGCATTGTTCGGATGGAATTCGAGCTCGAATCAATTGAGCAATTTGACAAAATGTTCCATGAGGTCAAACATCATATCGAGGCGATGCCAGGTTGTCAACAAGTTTTGTTGTTGACGTCACCCAATCGACCTGCGATTCGCACCACGCTCAGTTGGTGGTCGCACGAGGACGATCTCAATGCATACCGAAGCTCGAAATTTTTCGGGCAAATCTGGCCAAAAACCAAAGCCAATTTCAAAGGTGACCCCATTGCTTGGTCGGTCCAATGGAATGTTGCGGACGGAATGACGTTCGATGTGTAAATTTGCACCTCACAATGAAGGCACTTATCCGAAAGGAACTCCGAACGTTTTTTAGCACCCTGATGGGGTATGTGGTCGTTTGCGCCTTTTTGTTGCTCACTGGACTTTTTTTGTGGGTCTTCCCAGGTGAATGGAACGTGCTTGATAATGGTCAAGCGAATTTGGATGCACTTTTTGTCTGGGCGCCTTGGGTATTCCTCTTTTTGATTCCAGCAATCACAATGCGGAGTTTTTCAGAGGAGGAGGGAAGTGGCACCATGGAATTGTTGTTGACCAAACCGATCACCGAGACACAAGTGGTATTGGCTAAATTTCTAGGTGCGCTGAGTGTGTTGATGTTGGCATTGCTTCCAACGCTATTCTTTTTGCCCGTCATCGGTTGGCTCGGCCAACCTCAGTGGAATTTTGACACGGGCGCGATTTATGGAAGTTATTTGGGTTTGGTGCTTCTAGGCTCCGCGTTCACTGCATTGGGCGTCCTCGCTTCTGCAATGACCTCCAATTCCCTGGTGGCTTTTTTGATGACTGCGGTCACTTTGGTCTTTGGTTTCATTGGCTTCACGGCTCTCGCTAGCTTCGATTGGCTCGGCGATTGGGAACTGGCTTTCATTCAATTGGGAATGCAATCCCATTATCAATCCATTAGCAGGGGATTGTTGGATGCTTCTGATGTCGCCTACTTTCTTTTTCTTGACTTTGTGTTTTTGTGGATGGCCCGCCTTGCGGTAGTTTGGAAGCGAAAGACGCGCAAAATAGAATTGATCAGTTGGGCACTGGGCACGGCTATTGCATCTGTGGTGTACTTCATTTTCATGTCCATTCCATTGCAACTTGATTTGACCAGCGATAAGCGCTTCACGATGACGAATGGTTCTGCGGAGTTGCTCGCAGAAATTGAAGATGAGCTGTTTGTTACGTGCTATTTGTCGGGCGACTACCCGGCGAATTGGAAACGGCTAGAACGAGCCATCCGGCATCAGTTACAAGATTTTGCAAAAGCTTCAGGTGGCAAAATGAGGTTTCAATTCGTAGACATTTATGAAATTGATGACCGCCAGACGATCGGCCAAAATGAAGAGAAGCTTGTAGAGCAGGGTTTGCAGTATACGCGAATTGCTTTTCAAGAAAATGGACTTCAAGCATTCAAAACGGTTTGGCCAGCGGCCATTCTGACCTACCAAGGCAAACGCGAGGTGGTGCAGTTTTTCAAGTCGGATGTCCCAGAACCTACTGACATCATGATTCAGGGCTCAATCAATGCTACGGAGTATGAGTTGGCGAGCGGCATTCGGAAACTCACAAGGTCTGAACGACCCAAGATTGCAATCATTGAAGGTCACGGTGAATTGGGTGAAGCGGAAATGGCTGACCTTACGATGGAACTCGATGAAGACTATGATGTCATGCGGGTCAAAATAGATGGCCAATTGAACATCTTATCGGAGATGTTAGAAGGCATGAAACGCAGAAGCAATCGGTTTGACCTGGCCATCATCGCACGGCCAGACTCTGCTTTTGACCCCAAGGATCAAGTGATCTTGGATCAATTCATCATGAACGGAGGGCGAGTCTTATGGCTAGTAGATCCGATGCTGACCAACCGAGACAGCCTAGCAACCAGTCAAATGACCATGTCGGTATCCAATGAATTGGGCATTTCAGATCAATTGTTTCAATACGGCGTGCGGCTCAATCGAAATTTAGTGATTGATGCGCAGTGCGCACCTGTGGTCATGGATGCTGGACCAAATGGCGATCAAAGGAACATGCAGGTTTTCAATTGGTATTTCGCACCCATCGCGATACCGCAAGGAATGAACCATCCAATTACGACCAACCTTGATCCGATACATTTCGACTTTGTTTCAAGCATTGATACGGTTGATTCAGAGGGTGATCTTGACAAGACAGTGTTGCTTTCAAGCTCTGAAATGTCGCGGGTGTACAAGTCTCCTGTTCGTGTCTCGAGCAGCATCGTTGAGTTAACACCGGATTACTTCACACAAAATAGCAAGCCGAATCAAACTTTGGCCGTTTTGGTAGAAGGAACGTTCCAGTCGGCATTTGTAAATCGACTCCCTTCCACCTTGTTAAATGACCCTGAATTTGCTTTTGCAGCTACGAGCGTTCCTACAGCCCAAATCTTTGTTGCTGATGGCGATGTGGCCAGGAACAAAGTCAAGACTGGCCCAAATGGCCCTATGATTTTGCCACTAGGCTACGACCGCTACGCAGGGAGAGTCGTTTACGACAACAAAGAGTTTTTGCGCAATGCAATCAGTTACCTGCTCGATGAATCTTCAGCACTTTCTGTTCGGTCAAGAACGATAGCGCTTCGGCCTTTGAATAAGGAGCGTGTCAGGAAGGAACGATTGGGCTGGCAATCCTTTGCTCTTGGACTTCCCATTGCATTGACCTTGGCATTCGGTTTGCTGTTTACCTACTTAAGACGCAAGCGCTTTGCGAAACACGTTTAGAACAAACCCTCTGAAATCATGCATCGAAATTTACGCCTCTTTTACATCCTTCTCGTCGTAACAGCAGCTGCTGTTCTCGTCAGAGAATATGGGCCCGACACGCAATCAGAAATGGATCACGTGGAGGCTTCGGCATTCGCAATTGCTGACACGTCCACAATAAGCAAAATTTTCATCGCAGACAAGGACGGTTTTCAGGCTCTTCTCGAACGCGTTCCCGGCCAACGCTATTGGTCATTGAACGGCAATTATCTTGCGAGAAAGGATGCCGTTGACCTCCTGCTCAAAACATTCAAAAGGGTCAAAGTTCAAAGCCCTGTTGCGCTGGCAGAATTGGGCACAGTGAATCGTTTGCTTGCGGGCCGAGCGAAGAAAGTCGAAATCTATCAAGGCGAGGATTCCCCATCGAAGGTTTGGTACATCGGCACGGCCAATCAAAGCCACACCGGAACGTACATGTTGTTGGGTGATGCTGAAGGCAATGTCGCGGATGAGCCATTCGTAACTCACATGGAGGGGTTTACAGGATTTCTTTCGACCCGATTCTTTACCGATGAAAGGGAGTGGCGATACACCGGCGTATTCGACTATCCGGGCAAATCTTTGGGCGGCGTTCGAGTGCAGCACCATGAAACCGACGTGGATTATTCGCTTCAAGTGGATTCGACCGGGCTCCTCTCATTATCGGGGGATAAATCTGCGGCTATTCAATGGGATGGATTGCGGATGGTGGCTGCTCAAAAACGTGACACCTTGGCGCTTCAAAACCACTTCAACCAATTTCGAAAGGTGCATCTTGAGACTTACAACAACCACCTTTCGGAGCGTGCACTTGACAGCATCAAGCGTGTTCCTCCAGCTTTTACATTGTCTGCATGGAACGCCGATTCCACAAAAACCTCAAGCATCGAGTTGCTCTGGAAACAGCCAACTATGGACACTTATGACGATGACGGAAACCTCAATCCATGGGACGGTGCTCGCATGTATGCGCGATTCAAAGATGAAGTGGTGCTTGTGCAGACCTTTGTGTTTGACCCGCTTTTGACCCGTCCTTTTTGAACGAGGGTTGAAGCAATGATCAGATCACGCCTTTGTAGCTTCTTCCTGTGAAAGCGCTTCTTGGGCAAAAGCTTTCCAAGAGAAACGACGCTGCACGGACTCAAGTTCGATGGCATTCAGTGCCGGCGCTCTGAGCTGTTTCAAAACTGCATTTGCAAGTGCTTCAGGGTCATTTGGCTCACACAGCGTTCCCAAAGAATTGTCTTTGAAGTACTCCACGAGCCCTCCGACAGCACTCGCTACTACAGGCTTTCCATATTGAATTGCAATCGCCGTTACGCCACTTTGAGACGCAGAACGATATGGCAAACAGACCAAATCAGCGGCGCCGAAAAAGTATGGAACGTCCTCGTTCGCAATGAATTCCGCATGTATGTGAACGAAAGAATCTAGATTCAAAAGTTCTATGGCTTCTTCGTATTTCGTCCAGTCCTCATAACATTCACCCGCAATTACGAGATGCACAGGCTTGCCCGTGCTTTGCATCAGCGGCAGGGCCTTCATGAGCACGTCAAGTCCTTTGTAAGCTCGGATTAAGCCGAAAAACAGAATGACATGTGCGTCCGCTTCGCAAGGCAGTGCTAGTTTCTCACGTGACTCTGATTGGTTTCGCAAATCTGGAAAATGATTGTACACAGGATGAAATAGCACTTTTGTGCGATTCAGCTTTCCCATCACCACTGGATGAGCAGCCACGGCTTCGCTGAGTGTCCATGCTCCATCAAGATGACGCAAAAATCTTCGGACGAGGTATGTAGCAAATGTTTGAGACTCGTGAGAAGTGGCATTGTGAAGCAACCCAATGACATCCGCCGCAGGCGCTTTGGTCTTGATTCGTTTAATTGTGGTCGTCAGCGCAGGCAACAAAAGCGGTTGCCAAAACGGCACAACGACCAAATCGGGAGAAAATTCTGCAACGAAGTCCGCGGTTTTACTCCAAGAAATGGGGTTGATAGAATCAAGTAGAGGATTTTCCAATTCGTTTAGGCCTTCTTCGAGTTGACTCTTTCCGGGAAACAACAACCGTGGGTATTGACGGCTGAAATTCACGCGAAGCAGTGCATGGCCCTCTGACTCGAAAGCCTCGCACATGCTTGCATTAAATTGAGCTATTCCACCACGGTATGGCGGAAATACAGAAATGACGGCAATACGCATGAGACAAAGTAAGCGCATTCAACGTGCGAGCATCGCTGCTGTTCCTTCTATCTTTGACCAACACACGGTTGAAATCTCATGAATGCATTTATCGTAGACGGGGTGAGAACCCCCATTGGAAATTTTGGAGGCACACTTGCTCCAGTGCGTACCGACGATTTGGCCGCGTTGCCAATCAGAGAGTTGATGCAACGCCATTCCAGTTTGGATCCCAAGGCCATTGCTGATGTCTTGCTTGGCTGCGCCAACCAGGCAGGAGAGGACAATCGCAACGTTGCGCGCATGGCTTCGCTTCTGGCGGGCTTGCCCACTTCAGTTCCCGGAGAAACCATCAACCGACTTTGTGCATCTGGAATGGCTGCTGGCGCTCATGCCGCTCGAATGCTTCATGCTGGTGATGGTGAATTGGCCATTGTTGGGGGTGTGGAGCACATGACACGAGGTCCTTGGGTAATGTCCAAAGCTTCCAAGCCATTTGGTAGGGACAGCCAACTGTTTGACTCGAGTTTTGGATGGCGTTTCGTAAACCCGAAGCTAGATGCTGAATTTGGCACAGAAGGAATGGGGCAGACCGCTGAAAATTTGGTCGCACTGCATGGTATTTCGCGGGCGGATCAGGATGCCTTTGCTTTTTGGTCGCATCAAAAAGCTGCTGCTTCGGTTGACCTCAGGCGGGAAGAAATGATGGCTGTGGCCATTCCTCGAAGAAAACAGGACGACCTGATGTTTCATGAGGATGAATTCATACGCCCCAACACGTCCCTTGATGCCTTGGCAAAACTGCGTCCAGCCTTTAAACGGGAAGGAGGCAGCGTGACTGCAGGCAACTCTTCTGGCCTGAATGACGGGGCATGTGCGCTTCTTTACGCCTCAGAAAATGGATTGAAACAGCATGGATTGGAACCATTGACCGAAGTCATTTCCTCTTCAGTTGTAGGCGTGGAGCCCAGAATCATGGGGATTGGCCCAGTAAAAGCATCTGAACTTGCCCTAGCGCGTGCTGGACTCAGCATGGATGATATGGAGCTCATTGAATTGAATGAAGCTTTTGCGGCTCAGGCACTCTCATGCACCCGAAGTTGGGGGCTAGAAGACAACGACCCAAGACTCAATCCTCAAGGTGGAGCCATTGCATTGGGTCATCCACTGGGAATGACGGGCGCTCGTCTTTTATTGACGGCCTCGAAGCAGCTCGTTCGCAACCGAAAGAGGTACGCACTGGTCACGCTCTGCATAGGAGTGGGGCAAGGTTATGCCACGATCCTCAAGAATGCACAATTACCTTAAATCCTCTAGGCGGTGATACAATCATTTAAAGGCATGGTTCCCTTGGTGGATCCGACAAGTTATGTGCATCCCATGGCCACGGTGGTAGGTCATGTGACCATTGGAGCGGATTGTTTCATTGGTGCAGGAGCTGTTTTACGAGGTGACTGGGGTAAAATCATCATTGAAGATGGATGCAATGTTCAGGAGAATGCTGTCATTCACATGTTTCCCGGAACCACGGTGAAACTTCATGCAGGTGCTCACATCGGCCACGGGGCCATGATTCATGGTGCGGTCATCGGCGAGCAATGCATGATTGGAATGAACGCCGTTATTCTCGATGACGTTCAGATAGGGAAGGAGTCCATAATCGGTGCACTCACGTTGGTCAAAGCTCAATCTGAATGGCCTGAAAGAAGCTTGATTGTCGGCAATCCAGGCAAGCGAATTGGCGACGTATCGGATGAAATGATCGCGCACAAAATCGAAGGCACTGCACTCTACCAGCAATTGCCTCAAGAAATGCACGCTCACTCGCGTGAAGTTGCACCTCTTCGCAACAATCCAGAGACGCGGATAGCTGATTTTCCCGTATTTGAAACTTGGCAAACACGTCGATCAAAAGAGTAATTGTGGGCAAATCCATTAACCGGCGTGTCGACTTCAAACAATTCACGGTACGTGATGAGAAGTGCGCTATGAAGATTGGCACGGATGCTTTGCTGCTAGCTGCTTGGTGCGACGCAGCTTCGGCCTCGCGAATTGTTGATTTTGGCTGCGGTTCTGGCATCATAGCTTTGATGGTGGCGCAACGCGCTTCAGAATCTCAAGTGATCGGAGTGGAATTGGAAGAAGGGGCAGTTGCTCAAGCCATTGACAACTTCAATGATTCTCCATTTACAAACCGGCTAACCGCAGCCCATGAAAGTGTGCAAGAGTTCTCAATGAAGCCAGAGCACCAAGGCACGTTTGACTTGGTCGTCAGCAACCCGCCATACTTTCACGACAAGCCGAAGTCTCCAAACATGGCACGCAACCTCGCGAGGCATGATGGATCACTACCCATTGACGCGCTTTTGGCTTGCGCTGCAGCAGTGATGAAACCGGAGGGCGTGTTCGCATGTGTGTGGCCCATGGAGCGAAAAGAAGATTTATTGGTAACTGCCAGAAACGCCAATATGCGGCTGTTGCGATTTTGCGAAATCGCGGGATCACCTGAACACGAAGCAGTCAGGTTTCTATCGGAATGGACCCATCAAGACTCCAAAACCAAAGAAAACTCGCTTGGTGAGCAAGAGCGAATTAACATTGAAGAAGGCCCTAGAAATGAGGGCAGGCCGCGTCTTTCAAATCGATACAAAATGTTATTGAAAGATTTTGTGCCCGACTTGGGGTAGTCTTGAGGCGATTAAGCGCCTAAAACTTGCTTCAAGCGATCAATTTGAGCAGACCACAATTCTCTAGCATCGTCCACTTCATCTTCTTCAGCGTAGTCTGTGATTACAATGGCCGTATCACCTGTTAAGTCGTCGATCTTGATGCGAAACTCAAAATAGGTGGCTAGTCCGTCTTCCTCGTCTTCTAGCCACCGAAACTTGATATATTCATCTCGTTTTTTGGTTACGAGCCTTGCGCTCTCCTCGCTGCCATCCCATAAAAAAATGTGCACATCTTTCTTTATGTTCACATCATCACAGAACCATTCGGCCAATCCACTTGGGGTGCTAAACATGTTGTAAAGCACTCCTTTCGAGCTATTGATAGGGTGTTCGACCTGAAATTTTTCTTTGTCCATGTGTGAGCTGTCTGTCAAATCGCAAGATACTGCGAATTTCTGCATTGAATGCTGAGTTTTTGAAAAATTGATTTTTACGGATTTTTCATTCGTTCGGTATTATATTTGCGCCGCGTTTGGCGGGATAGCTCAGCCGGTTAGAGCGCAGGATTCATAATCCTGAGGTCGGGAGTTCGAGTCTCCCTCCCGCTACTAAAACAATAAAACGGTTATACTATTATAGTGTAACCGTTTTATTATTTAAAAAGTCAAATCTTAAATACAAAATCTTTACTATTTGTAATTTGAATCATGACTATCCGTTATTTGCTTTGCAATTTCGTGCAAGTCTGTATTGAATCCTGTTTGATAATTAAAGGCGCTTAGATCAACATTATAAATACTATTAAGCCATACTAAACCACCTGTTTTTTTAACAATATCGCCTTGATGCCCCTTTGAATCAACAAAGATTGAGGAAGCCGATGATCCAAACATATCAATTTGATCTAACAATAGACCATCGATTTGCATTTGATATAAATTAAATGTAGCCCATCCGGTCGGTATGGTAAAAATTCTGGTAGAAGGAAATTCGATTCGCAATTGGTCTACAATTTCATTGTGTACAATATCATTTATGTAAGCATTAAACATTTCTTGTATAGAACTGAAATTATTTTCTGCTGCGAATGTATCCCAATCTGGTCGGTTGCTATCTAAATCTCCATTTGGGAAGTCAAATGGTGCTAAAGAAATAAAGACGGTGATGTTTGGATTGTTTTGTAATGCATACTCTATCCAAGCTTTAAACCCTTCGATTCGATTGTTAGAATCATGTCCGCTTGTCATTCCAAAAAAATCGACATTTCCTTGATCAAGGTTTAATTTTATTAAATTATGTTCCTCGCTTGTGGAATCGTTCCAAAAATTGATAGCCCTTCCATTTTCGCCACCACGATTTACAATTGTACTATTGTGATTTACAAAACCAGCATCAATTGCCATTTCATCAAGTTTCTCAGCATAAGGTCTAAAGAAACTATTGCCAATAAGTAACATATTAGATCCAAGAGATGTCTCTGGCGCTGAATTATCATCCTTAGTACAAGAAGAAAGGAGTAACACTATCATAAACTTTAAAATCGTATTCATTTTATCTGAGTTTACATATTAGACTCCAACTTAAATATAAAGTTTAAAAAAAAAACAACTTTAAGTGTAGTAATTTTGAGTAGTGGAGGAATGGAAATCAAAATCATATTTGTTCAACTTTTCATAATAAGAGTCATTATAT
>CAJQMI010000065.1 GCA_905479395.1 uncultured Flavobacteriales bacterium | reverse complement strand
TGTCTACGCGAATTTCACGAATGAGACGGATAAGTTGATTGCGATTTATTCAGACGTGCAAGCTTTTGATGTTGCACCCATGTTCATCAATGCGCCATGCGGTTGTTTCAATCCTGAATTTGGAGACGTATTGCTGGGAGGTTCTCAAAACACCGCTTTTTTTGGCGCATTTCCTGAAATCGAGTTCGATAGTTATTGGACAATCGGTATGAATGATTCAGAGCAAGGCTTGATTGCCAACCCTGCATACAGTCCAACCACCATGTGTTCGGAGACCATCGATGATGGGAGTATTTTTGTTTTGCCTGACGCAGCAAATGAAGCGGGAACTGATTTGCGCACGAAAATCGCTCGGGTTACCACATGCGGTCCTTTTTCAATCAGTGCTTGCTTCAACGTTTTCGTGGGGGGAGACAACAACAACATTCAAGATTATTGCATTGATGCAGATGGCGATGGTGATGATCCCTTGGAGGTCCCAAATCCGTGCGCAAACTACTTGACCTCTGATGCTCAAATCGATGTCATGCAGGACATTGATTGCTTTGGCGAATTAGCAGTGGTAGATGTGACGGTGAACGGTGCAGCTCCGATCACCTATGAATTGTACAACGCCATTGACCAATCGCTAGTTTCGACTCAGGTTGACAACGTCACTTTCAGCGAAATTCCTGAAGGGGAGTATTTTGTGTCCATCATTGATGGCAATACATGCCGAGACACGTCTGATACCTTCACATTTACGGAGCCTGTTGAACTGATTGCGATCTGGGAATTGTTGGAGGATAACATTTGCGCAGATTCGCTCACAGCGACGGTAGAATTGGAGTTTTCAGGGGGTACTGGTTTGCTGGATATTTTTGCCTTTTCCGATGAAAATATAGGAAACGGATTATCTCCCAATGGCGATTACCAATGGTTGCAATTGGATTGTGTCAACGGCAACGGCGAATGGCAATTCCAAGTGGAAGATGAAAACGGTTGTCAAGTGGATACCGCGATCACCATCTCCTGTGTCGAACCACTGGAGTTGGTCATAGAAACATTTGATGTCACCTGTTACGACTACAATGATGGTTCCATTTCGGGCGAAATGTCTGGTGGAACAGGGGAATTGACATTGGCTGGTTCTCCTGCACTGAATGAGAATATTTCTGGCGTTGGTTCTGTCTCAATTCTATTGAACAACGTGCAACCTGCAGACTATCTTCTCGTGGTTACGGATGAAAATGACTGCACAATCTCAACAAACGTCTCATTGATTGAACCGGATTCGGTGACCATTGCGGTGGCTGTGACGGATTTGACATGTGCGAATGAATGCGAAGGGGTGGTGGGAATTGAGGCTTTCGGTGGAACAGGTGATTTTGCTTATTCTGTAACCGACTCAGATGCCATGGAGTGGGAGTTGGATGCGCTTTGCGCAGGAAGCTACTTGGCGAATGCGACGGATGTGAATGGTTGTGTTGTCCAAGACACGTTCATCGTGGGGTCACCTGCGCTGATCACGTTTGATGTCGCTATTTTGGACGTTACATGTTTCGGCGAAACGAACGGCAGCATATGCCTTGAAAACATTTCCGGTGGCACTGGCAATCTCATGTTTGAGGTGAACCCTCCATCTGACGGTTTTGTCGAAGATTCCTGTTTCGCAGTAAGTGCCGGAACGTTTGTGCTCAGTGCAATGGATGAAGCGGGCTGTGTAGTCAGTTCGGATCCGCAACTATTGATTGAGCCCGATGCAATCCAATTGATTTTGGAGCCTGTAGAGATTTCGTGTACGTCGTTTGACGATGGCATGTTGGCTGTGTCAGGTATCGGAGGTACCGGGGCACTTTCGCTCACCATTCCTGAGCAAGAGCTCTTGCCATATACAATTGAAAACCTTTCGCCGGGCCCAATCGAAGTGACTGTAGAAGACGAAAATGGTTGTTCCTTCACCAATGCTTCTGAGATCATCGAGCCTGATTCCTTGGTTGTTGAGTGGCTGGTGTTGGAGGAGGTTGTGTGCGGTGGAGACTGCGATGGATCTGCTGTTGTGGACTTTTCTGGAGGCACTGGATCGGTGACGCTTTCACTCAACGGCACCGATGATTTTGATTTCAACGCATTGTGTGCAGGTTTTTATACGGCCAATGTGATCGACGACAATTTTTGCTTGGATTCCACAGAATTCGAAATTCTTGAGCCTGATCCCATAGAGGTGTTGATTGATGTGACAGACGTCACGTGCACAGGCATGAGCGATGGAGCTGTAAACATTTTCCCGATTGGAGGTACGGGCGATATCACATGGGAGATTGCGCAAGAAGGAATTGATTTATTGAACCTTTTTGAAGGCGTTTACAATGTTATGGCCATCGATTCAACAGGTTGTGCAGAAGACACTTCATTTGTGGTAGGGGCCGAGGAAGTCACTGACATGATCTTGAACATGCTGAGCTCTCCAGTAACGTGCTGGAATGAGCAGGACGGCACAGCAACGGCGTCCGTTGTTGGCGGTTACCAGCCTGTCGAGTTTCTTTGGAGCGATGAAATGGCCCAAACAACAGCGACTGCAGCAGGGCTCTATGAGGACACCTACTCCGTGGTTGTGACAGACAGTTTGGGTTGCACGCTTACAGATGTGATTTCTGTGGATCCGACCATTGGTTGTTTTTTCATCGCAGAAGCGATCACACCCAATGGTGATGGCTACAATGATGAATGGATTGTTGGAGGTCTGGAGTATTTTCCTACAGCTACCGTGAAGGTTTACAACCGTTGGGGACAAGAACTCTTTAGCTCGATCGGATACAGCGTTCGCTGGGATGGGAGATACAACAATGCACCTTTGCCTGTTGCTGATTACTATTACGTTATTGAATTTGCCGAAGCGCAGGATCCCATTACGGGCACGGTTACTTTGAAATACTGAATCCATGAAAAGAATTCTTCACACCCTCGCTTTTGGTTTGGTTCTGATTGGAATGGGCATGGGTTCGGTTCAAGCCCAGCAATTGTTTCGTCGTTCGCAATTCATGACGAATTCCTTCTTGAGCAATCCGGCGATTGCGGGCACCCTGCCTGAGACGCCAGTTACCATGACATTTAGAAACCAATGGACTGGTTTTGATGGCGCTCCTGAGACCATGACACTGAGTGGGCATACTTCCCTGCCGAATAACCTCGGCATAGGTGCTATCGTATACAGCGACGATACTGGTGGAGCGATCAATCGCACAGGATTGGAAATTGCGGGCTCGTATACCATCGACTTGAATAATTACGATGCGGTTTCTTTTGGCTTGAGTGTCATGGCGAATCAATGGTCGTTTGACAACGATTTAGATGTTTGGGACGTCGAAGACCCAGCGTTGCAATATGGGCTTGAGCAAAGTTTGTCATTTGATGCTCAATTTGGAATGATGGTATTCGGAGATGGCTACTCCTTTGGTTTTGCCATTCCGCACCTCTTACAAAGCTCCACAGGCCTTCAGGCATCATCGATATCTTCTGTAGCAGAGAATGATAATTTTCGTCATTTTCGCTTCATGGGACAATACAGCTTTCAGGTCAATAACGATTTCAGACTGGAGCCATCAGGCATGGTTCGCCTCACGGAGCGAACGCCTGCTCAGTTGGATGTTTATCTGCGCGGTTGGTACGCAGATATGGCATGGGTAGCCCTCGGTTTCCGCACGAATGATGCTGCCATTGTTGGGGTCGGAGGTCAATATGGACCAATGGGCTTGTCCTACACTTATGACATCACAAGCACTTCAGCGAGCTACTTCAGCCCTCATTCTCATGAGGTGACGTTAACGTACTTTGTACCAAGATCTTCAGGTTTCAGTTCGAATTCGATGAATTCTAGTCGTATTTTAGGGCGTAATCGCATTGTTAAATAAGCCCAGAGCATATAAGTATGGACCACATGAAGCACATAGGAATTTTTATGGCAACGTTGTTTTTGCCTCTTTTTGCCTGGACTCAGTTTGATCGCATTGATGTTGAAGAGGTTGATAACGGTGGCACCGTAAGCGGCAAGACCTTTCGGATTTATGCCGTTATGCAAAATGAAGGCGATGTTATTGACGCTGTATTTGGCGAAGATGGTAAGCCTTTGGAAATTTCCTCGACAGCGCCATTTTACCAGCACCCAAAGGGCAGTGGCCTAGCTTCTGAGGTTCAACGATTTGACATGCAGAACGACGCTGCACTTGCCTTTGATTCATGGGTAACCATTGGTTTGGAGGACAACTACATGAACTCTTTGACTGGATTTTTGATTGATCTTACCGAGTTCGAAGCAGGCAATGCACTGATTACGAACAATGGCGCGTGGTTTGTGACTCCCGACAAGCGACAAGCGCTTGCACCTGCTGATAAGCGTATTTTATTGGGACAATTCACCACATCTGGTAAAGTGTCAGGTGTCCTTAATATCCACGGAAGAACCAAGGCTATCCTGGATATGGAAGGCAATGTGGTAGACGGCGCTCAGCTTATTCAGGCTGAAAACGTTCGCTTCACCTGTGGCATGTGATTTCAGAGTTCCCGGACCGTAAACAAATTTTCAAAGCCTCGCTATCTTCTTGATAGCGAGGCTTTGCTTTTCAGTTTGGTCTCCAGCCTGCTTGCAATTGCTTTTCACGTCTCGTCCAGACCGCCAACAAATAAGTGCTAAGGTGCGATGCTGTCGCGTTCGCTAAAGTCGAGCGATACGCTATTGATGCAGTAACGCAATCCGTGAGGTGGCGGGCCGTCAGAGAAAACGTGCCCCAGATGACCCTGGCAATGGTGACAGAGCAATTCTATTCGCTTCATGCCAAATTTCAAGTCTTCTTTGGTGTCGATGGCGCTATTGTCTATGACGTCGAAGAAGCTTGGCCAGCCGCTGCCGCTTTCAAATTTTGTGGAGCTGTCGAAAAGGGGGTGTTTGCAGCCGGCACATACGTAGACGCCATCTTCATGGTGGTCCCAAAACTCCCCTGTGAAAGGTGCTTCTGTGCCACATTGTCGCAAAATTCGGTATTCTTCAGTTGTGAGCTTTTGATCCCAATTGATGGAGTCTTCTTGCGCCACATCGACGGGTTGTTGGCCACATGAAGCGGCAGATAGCGCTATGCAGAAGGCGAAAATGATTGTTTGAATGTACATGTTTCTTTGCATCTCATTGAAATTTCTGGGCCAAATGCCTAGCGGTGAGTGATTCGTTTATTTTGAGGAGTTCACGGGGCGTTCCTTGGAAGACCAATTGTCCCCCTCGATCTCCACCTTCAGGACCTAAATCAATGATGTAATTGGAATGAGCGATGACATCGAGGTGATGCTCAATGACCACCACTGTGTGGCCTTGGTCCAAGAGTGCATTGAGAGAAACAAGCAGCTTCTGCACATCGTGTGCATGCAATCCGGTGGTGGGTTCGTCAAACACAAATAGCGTATGCGCTTGCCTGTCACCGCGGGATAGAAAGGTAGCGA
>CAJQMI010000064.1 GCA_905479395.1 uncultured Flavobacteriales bacterium | reverse complement strand
CAGGCAATGTCGAAGTCGTTGTCATTGACGAGAAGCAGGGAGGTATTGTAATCGCTGTTGTAGACAGGGCGTGAGCTCTGGACTTGCAAGGTGCCCTTAAACGATGTGGGGGATGGCGCCTAAGAAATCGTGATTTGGAAACTGCATTCGATGCGTTCTTCGAAGAGGATTTGATCATTCGTCCAACGGCGTCCATTCATGAATTCTTGAATGTTCTCCTCCATGGACTCAAAAATTGAGGATTCCACGTTTGCAATTTGAGGAGCGATTACCTGAACACGGCAGTTCAGTTCTTGTGCTTGAACACGCGCCACATTCAAAAACAAGGTACTTGAAACGGCAACGGCAAAAAGGAGATATTGGGTCAATCGATTCATTGCGGCAGGAGGGTCATGATGAGTTTGGTGATGTCTTGGGCAACAGCTGCCTTGGACTTCAATTCAAAAATATGCGATTTACCATTTTTCTCAAAAATGGAAATCTTGTTGGTGTCTGTGCCAAATCCAGCGCCTTGATCCATTGTGCTGTTCAAGACAATGAAGTCAAGATTTTTACGCTTGAGTTTCAACTTTGCGCTGTCTTCTCCTTGATCGGTTTCAAGCGCAAATCCTACGAGAAATTGACCGCTTTTTTTGTGTTTCCCCCAATCGGCAAGGATGTCAGGGTTTTCTTCCAGTTCAACTGCAGGAGGCATTTCGTCCCGATGCAGTTTGTTGGAAACAACGGTTTTGGCGCGGTAATCCGCAACTGCAGCTGTTGCAATGCCAATGTCTGCTTGTGCAAATGCTACCATAGCTGCTTTATGCATTTCGACTGCTGTTTCCACGTGTGTGACCTGAACGCCACTGGGCGCTGTTAATTGCACAGGGCCAGCAATGAGGTGCACATCTGCACCAGCAGATTGTAGTTCTTGGGCCAAGGCAAATCCCATTTTTCCAGAGCTTCGATTGCCAATGAATCGAACGGCATCAATGGGTTCGTGGGTTGGGCCTGCAGTGATGACCACTTTTTTTCCGTTGAGAGGAGCTTGCTTTTGAAGCCAATCTTCCATCCAGTCAGCAATCGCCTCAGGCTCGGCCATTCGTCCCTTGCCTTCCAATCCCGAAGCCAAAGCTCCTGAATCAGGTTCGATGATCGGTACACCCCGGTTTTGCAGCGTTTGAAGATTTGCTTGGGTCGCGGAGTGTTGGAACATATCCAAATCCATGGCCGGTGCCACAATGACGGGACACCTGCTGCTTAGATGCACGGCCATGAGAAAATTATCACAAGTGCCAGAGACCATTGCACTCAGCGTTTGGGCTGTAGCGGGTGCGATCAGAAAGGCATCTCCCCAAAGACCTAGCTCGACATGGTTGGTCCATTCGCCAGAGTCTTTGTTTTCTGTAAAGTCGCTGTACACTTTGTGCCCAGTAAGAGTTGCGAGCGTCAAAGGGGTGATGAATTCCGTCGCAGAAGGCGTCATTACCACGCGGACAACGGCTCCCCTGCGCTGCAATTCACGGGCCAGCAGTGCTGCTTTGTAGGCTGCAATGCTTCCGGTAATTCCGAGTAAGATTTTTTTGTGTTGCAACATGGCGGTGACTGAATTCCGCCAAGCGCTCAATCCTCGCTGATCTCAGCCTCCTCTTCAGCCTCCTCTTCAGCCTCCTCTTTTGCGTCAAAGCCCAGGAGCCCTTCTCCCATTTCTGCCAGAGCCACGCTGTGGGGCTTAGGAAGTCGTTCGTAGAACTTCGAAATCTCAATTTGCTCGCGATTTTCGAACACCTCTTCCAATGAATCGGTAGGGGTGATGAACTCTTCAAGCTTAGCGTTGAGTTCTTGCTTCATCTCAACAGCCAATTGGTTGCTGCGCTTGCTGAGCACTACAATTGTTTCAAACAAGTTGCCGGTTCCGCTCTTCTCCAGTTCGTGACTGTCGCGGGTTTCGGTCGTCTTTTCAGCTTTGATGGACTTGAAGTTCATGGTCATTCAATGATTTGGGTAGCTTCCAGATTTTCAATAGCACTGATGCTCTTTGCGTGAACGATTTGAGCTTCGTTGGCGTACTGACTATCAGGGAAACGGGCGACAAAGGTAAGAAAAGCTTCAATGGTATCGTTATATCGTTCCAATTTCCTTCGATCGGTGCTCATTTCAGCATATTGGAAGTAGCTATCGACGATGAGCCATTGGATCTCGTCACGAAAAGGCGTGTCCGGATAGTCCCTCAGTGCATTCTCAAAGGCGATCACAGCGCTCTTGAATTGTTGCGTGCGATGGTAGAGTTTCGCCGACTCATACGACTTGACCTCCATTTTGTGCCGGAGCTCATCCACGTACTGTTGGCATGAATCTCGGTAGAAAGTCATGGGATATCGGTCCATGAACAACTGAAATTCGTTGATCGCGGCCTCTGTCTCTGATTGATCCAATGATGCTTTCGGGCTGAGTTTGTAACTGCAGATCGCGGCTTGGAATTGAGCGGGTTCGGCTCTGCTGTCGTTTGGAAAAGTTTTAGCAAACGTCTTGAAGTGGTAACGGGCTAGGTAGAAATCACCAACGCATTCATGCGCTTGAGCGCGGTAAAACGCTGCGTCAATTGCTCGTTCCGTTCCGCGAGATAAACTCACAACTTCTTCCAGCAATGGAAGCGCTCCGAAGCATTTGTTGCTGTCCAAAAAGCCGAGAGCACGTTCGTACTTGTAATCCAAGTCCGTGCTTTTCATGATTTTATTGTAGTCGCTGCAGCCGCTGCTCAAGATGAGCAATAGGCCCGCTGCGCTGAGCAAACCAAGAGCGAGTGTTTTGATGCTGCGGGAGCCATGCGAGGCCGAGAGTTGAGAAGGAGTTTGAACCATCGTGGCGGCGAAGGTAATTAGCCTTTGCATTTTTCGGCATGCGGTGCCCTTCAATTTGACAAAACTTTCCACTTTTTAGCTTGAAATGACCTGTGGATGGATAAAATCGAATAAGTCTAGCCCAAAATGCAAGGTTTAATTGGCAGGAGATGGTAAGTTTGCTGCTTATTATAAACCACTCGCCTTGGATATTTTCGACCGCATTCGCAACGATCGTGGCCCGCTAGGCCAACATGCACGTGAGAGCCACGGATATTTCACCTTTCCGAAGTTGGAAGGTGAGATCAGCAACCAAATGACCTTTCGTGGGAAAGATGTCTTGGTCTGGTCTGTGAACAATTACCTTGGGTTAGCAAATCACCCGGATGTCCGGAAAGTTGACGCCGAGGCTTCAGCTGAGTGGGGCATGGGCTATCCAATGGGAGCACGGATGATGTCTGGCCAAACTTCTCAGCACGAATTGCTGGAGAGTCAATTGGCAGATTTCATGCAAAAGGAAGACGCCTTCCTGTTGAACTTTGGGTACCAAGGTTGTCAGTCAGCCATTGAGGCGCTTGTCAGCCGACACGACGTCATTGTCTATGACTCTGAATCACATGCCTGCATGGTGGATGGTGTTCGTTTGCACCAAGGCAAGAGGTTCGTTTTCCAGCACAATGACATGGCTTCTTTTGTGAAGCAATTGGATCGTGCAAAAGCGCTTTGTGATCAATCCGGAGGAGGTATTTTGGTCGTGACTGAGGGTGTTTTCGGCATGGCAGGCGACCAAGGGCAATTGAAGGAGATTTGTGAATACAAGGAATCGTACGGCTTCCGATTGTTCGTTGATGATGCGCATGGTTTTGGAACCATAGGTGAAAGCGGACGTGGGGCGGGTGATGCACAAGGTGTTCAAGATCAAATTGATGTTTATTTTGGAACCTTTGCGAAGGCCATGGCCACAATTGGAGCTTTTGTTGCAGGTGATGAAGATGTGATCGATTATTTGAGGTACAACATGCGGTCTCAGACCTTCGCGAAGTCACTTCCTATGCCCATCGTGAAGGGTGCGCAGAAGAGACTTGAAATGCTGCGAACGCAGCCGGAGCATAAAGACCGTTTGTGGGAAGTTGCAAACGCACTCCAATCTGGTTTGAAAGCTGCAGGTTTTAACATTGGTGTAACAAACTCTTGCGTCACACCTGTTTTCCTTGCAGGTGGGTTGGGCGAGGCGACAAATTTGACGCTGGACTTGCGAGAGAATTACGGGATTTTCTGCTCAATTGTTGTGTATCCGGTGGTTCCCAAAGACACCATCATGCTTCGCTTGATTCCAACGGCAGTGCACAGCATTAAGGATGTGGAATACACGATTGAGACGTTCACCAAAGTGAAGGACAAATTGTTCGCTGGAGAATACAAGAGCGAGAAGATCGCCTCTTGGGCCTAATCAGGCGCTAGCCAGAAGCCATGCGCGTTTTCATTGAATTGTCGTTTGATGGTAACGCTTACCACGGTTGGCAAAGGCAGCCAAACGGTCTCACAGTTCAAGAAGAACTGGAGCGTGCGCTCTCACTTTTTACGGGCACAACCATGGTCGTCATGGGTTGCGGTAGGACTGACGCTGGAGTTCATGCCTCTTACTTTGTTGCCCACGCGACGTGGCCGGATGAGGCCCCAAGAAGCAAGCGATACAAAGACTGGGAT
Organism: uncultured Flavobacteriales bacterium; assembly: GCA_905479395.1. Lineage (GTDB taxonomy): Bacteria > Bacteroidota > Bacteroidia > Flavobacteriales_D > Sanyastnellaceae > UA16. Next base: position 20,311 of record CAJQMI010000064.1, on the reverse strand, counting down.
GAGGCAGTGTGGAAGCTAAATGGGATGCTGCCCAAGGCCATTGCGCTTCATCGGATCACAGAAGTTGGAGAAAAGGCGCATGCTCGTTTTGATGCATCAGAACGCGGTTACGTCTACCACATGCACACGAAAAAGAACCCTTTTCTTGTAAATCGTTCAGCTCGAATCATGCGCAATGTTGATTTTGAGCGCATGCAGGAGGCCGCGCCTCTTTTGATTCAGAAAGCTGATTTTGCTGCGTTTTGCAAGTCTGGTGCGGATCAGAAAACGACCATATGTGACGTGCGACAGTCGCGTATCATTCCTCTAGAAGGTGGAGAACGTTGGGTGTTTGAAGTCAGCGCAGATCGTTTCTTGCGGAACATGGTGAGGGCCATGGTCGGGACGTTGCTTGAAATTGGTCAAGGCCGAATCGAACTTGAGGATTTGTTAGCTGTTTTAGAAAGCAAAGACCGGAGCAAGGCGGGAGCCTCCGCTCCAGCCGACGGTCTTTATTTGAATCGAGTTGTCTATCCTGATTTTGCTCCTTGGCACGGAGAGTGGAACAACGCAGCAAAGTAAGCATGTCGAAAGAAGCCGTAACGGGAAAAGTATTTGATGCGGCAACGCTGCAGCGCATAGTCGAGCAAGCAAAGCCATATCGGTTGCGTTTTACCATGACAGGCGCATTGGTTTTACTGCTTTCTGCAATGGTTTGGATTCGTCCGGCATTGATTCGAATGGCTGTTGATGATGCCATTCCTGCGGGTGACCACGGTTATCTTTTGCAGATTTTTTGCGCAGTGGTGGGCTTGCTCGTCATTGAAGCACTTTTGCAATTTCGGGTGACGTACCTCGCCAATTGGGTTGCACAGAGTGTGAGTTTGGATTTGAGATCGAAGTTGTTCGAACATGTGGCCAAATTTCGATTGCAGTATTTCGATAAAACACCAGTAGGTACGCTTGTTACCCGCCATGTCAGTGATATTGATGGAATTGCCAATGTCTTTTCCAATGGGATTTTGAATGCCATTGGAGACATCTTAGCCCTTTTCGTAGTCATTGGTACCATGGTTTGGGTTGATTGGCAATTGACGCTGCTGGTTCTTGCACCCATACCTGTTCTGCTGTTTGCAACACGCATCTTTCAAAAGGTGATAAAAAAGGCATTCATTGATGTGCGAAATGAGGTGTCGCGAATGAATGAGTTTGTTCAGGAACATGTAACGGGTATGCACATTGTTCAAGCGTTTGGACGTGAGAAGCGTGAAGCCAAAGAGTTTGCTAAAATCAATGCTTCTCACCGTGATGCGAACATTCGATCCATCTGGGCATTCAGTGTCTTTTTCCCACTCGTGGAATTGCTCTCGGCAACTAGCGTGGCTATTTTGCTCTGGTGGGGCATGCAGGATGTGCTGGCAGAGCGAATGACCCTTGGCATTTTGCTGCAGTTCATTCTGTATGTTTTCATGCTGTACCGTCCGATACGTCAGCTCGCAGATCGATTCAATGTGCTCCAAATGGGCATCGTGAATTCCGATCGCGTTTTCAAATTGCTGGCGAAAAACGAAGGAATGGAGGATCCGAAAGGTCAATCTTCTTACGCATTCAAGGGGACGATTGAGTTTGAAAATGTTTGGTTTGCCTATGAGGGAGAGCAATGGGTGCTGGAAGATGTTTCGTTCCAGATCAAGGCTGGGCAAAAAGTAGCATTTGTGGGTGCAACTGGCGCAGGGAAATCCACCATTATCAATTTGTTAACGCGTTTCTATGCCCACCAGAAGGGCTCCATTCGCATCGATGGAATCGACATAAGCACCATTCCATTGCATGTGCTGCGAAACGAGGTTGGCGTTGTTCTCCAGGATGTGTTTCTGTTTTCAGATGATCTCATCAACAATGTGACCATGTACAAGACAGGTTATGACCAGTCTGATTTGGATGCAGCAGCTGAAGCGGTTGGAGCAGATGAATTCATCGCGCGGCTTCCTGAGGGATGGAAGCAGAATGTGCGAGAGCGCGGTGCGATTCTTTCAGTCGGTCAGCGGCAATTGATAGCCTTTATGCGTGCATACCTTGCATCTCCAAAAATTTTGGTATTGGATGAGGCAACGTCGAGCATCGATTCGGAAAGTGAATTGCTGATTCAACGCGCTACAGAACGCATTACGAAAGGCCGCACATCCTTGATTGTGGCCCATCGATTGAGCACGATTCGCGATGCGGATGCTATTTTTGTCTTGGAAAAAGGCCGCATTGTTCAGCAAGGTTCCCATGAGGATCTGATTGCAGCTGATGGGGTCTACCGCGATTTGAATCGCATGCAGCTAGGAACTTCAGAAGAAGACCAAAACCACGGAGCTAGAACCTAAGGAAGAAAAAACCGATCAGGCTGCGTTAGTGTACTCAGACACTCCTGCGATTTGATGGTTTTTTTGAGCAACGATCAAACGCTGTTTTTTATTTGATACCGGAAGGACACGGGAATCGGATCGGAGGTTTTGCACCATGCCAATGTGCTTGTAGATTTTTCGCAGGGATCGCTTGTTCCCCTTGTTCAATTCATCCGCATGGTACTGGGTAAATCTTACCAGCCGCTTGGTTCTGACTTGTGTGAGCAAGATCAATTGGTTTGCAATTCGATCCGCAATATGCTGTGGTTCAATCAAAGCATTGATGATGCTTTGGTTTTGATCAATTTCTTGCTGCACCAGTGAATCCAAAGCTCTTTGAAAGATGGGGTCTACGCCGCCATGTCCAATCTCGATCCAAGTAGGGCGGATGTACAAATAGGCCATTTGAAGAGCGCGGTTCACCTTGTGAAAGGGGTGAAGAAGAAAAGTCAGTGCTTGCATGTGCGGTGATACGCGAATACCCGTCAACAAGTTTCAAATGCACTTGAAATGATCGAATGGCTCAAGGCATTCAAGGCAAGTGAAGTGGGCTTTGCATGCTGTGGACCCGAAAGGAGAGACGAGCTTTGTATTGCTGGTCTTGCAAATGGGGCATGGCACGATACGTTCATCGCCGAGCAAGAAAGCTTTGTCTGCGCTTTGTCCTTCAGGAGGCGCTACGCCATTACGGGCCATTTTAATTCGGGTTTCCGCGCTGATCCAGTCTGTGGTCCAAGCCGGTGTCATGACCAATTTGATCTTCACATGCGGATGAATTTCTTCTGCTGCTTCTTGAAGATCTTCAGTGATTGCATCCGTTGCTGGACACCCCGTGTAGGTTGGCGTCAATTCAATGACGGCGGTTTCACCGTCCATGGCGACATTTCGGATCATACCAAGTTCCATCACGGTCAGAAAGGGCAGTTCTGGATCCATGACGCTGTGCAGGCGTTTTTTGATGCGTTCCAGGACGTTGCTTACCATGAAGCATCAGGGTAGGAGCGAGGCAACACTTGCATCTCAGCCAATAAGTAACTCAGGTGTTCTGTGTGCTGGCCGACTCGTCCACCTTTTTGCATCCAATTGGATTCGGGGATTTCTAGTGTGGCTTCTTCTAGGACTGCGCTTACGGCTTCTAGCCAAGGATCTTTGAAAGACTGAAGTGTTGGCAAAGTTCCATTGCTTGCCCACTCCTGCGTCTTGTCATAATCCATGAAAAATTCCCCGGTGTATTCCCAAAGGCGATTGATGCTTCCCTGGATTCTAGTTTTGCTCTCCTCTGTGCCATCGCCCAATCGAATGATCCACTTGGCAGAATGGGCGGCGTGGTAGCGCACTTCTTTGATCGCCTTGGATGCAATCGCTGCGAGTTCTCCGTTCGCTGTTTGGCCTGCCAATGCCTGGTAGCGCAGCAATGAGAATTGGTCAAAGAGAAATTGACGTGCAATTGTGTCACCAAAATCGCCATTGGGCAATTCCAAGAGCAAGAGGTTGTGGAATTCTCGGTCTGTCCTGAAGAAAGCAAGCTGATCTTCGTCCCTGCCTTGGTTGTCTTCTTGACCGGCTAGGCTGAGAAGTGCGCGTGCTTGACCAATCAAGTCGAGAGCAACATTGGAAAGGGCAATGTCCTCTTCGAGAACGGCAGCATGACCGCACCACTCAGAGAGTCGTTGCCCTAGGATAAGTGCGTCGTCTGCTAACCAAAGCATCAGGGAGGCGTTTTCATTCGCCATGTGTCACATGTTTTTGATTTCATCCGGCAACTTATAGAAAGTTGGGTGCCGGTAAACCTTGTCGTTTGCAGGGTCAAACATCACGTCTTTTTCCGATGGGGATGAGGCTGTTATAGCTTCAGCGGGCACCACCCAAATGCTCAATCCTTCGAGTCGCCGTGTGTAAACGTCCCTCGCATTTTCCAACGCCATCACTTCGTCTGCTGCATGCAAGCTTCCTACATGCTTGTGGCTAAGCCCCTGACGGCTGCGAATAAACACTTCCCACAAGGGCCAATCTCCATGTTTTCGGCTCATGCTGCGTCGAGTTGAGTTGATTTTCGTTTGGCGACCTTCTCCGCATAAGCTGCGGCAGCTTCACGAACCCATGCGCCATTCTCATGGGCATCTTTTCGTGCTTGCAGTCGCTCTTTATTGCAGGGGCCATTGCCCGCGATGACGTTTTCAAACTCAGTCCAATCAATGGCTCCAAAGGTGTAGTGTCCCTTTTCTTCATTCCATTTCAAGTCAGGGTCTGGAATGGTAAGTCCCAGGAGCTCTGCTTGCGGTACGGTCATGTCGACAAATCGTTGTCGCAGCTCATCGTTGCTGAATCGTTTGATTTTCCATTTCATCGAACGTTCACTGTGAGTGGATTCTCCATCACTCGGGCCAAACATCATGAGTGACGGCCACCACCAGCGATTGAAAGCGTCCTGTGCCATCGCTTTTTGCTCCTTCGTGCCTTCGGTCAAGTTGACCATGATTTGGAATCCTTGGCGCTGGTGAAAGCTTTCCTCTTTGCAAACCCGCACCATGGCACGTGCATAAGGGCCGTAGCTGCATTTGCAAAGTGGCACTTGGTTCATGATGGCTGCGCCATCTACCAACCAGCCCACGGCACCCATATCCGCCCAGGTGAGGGTTGGGTAGTTGAAAATGCTGGAATATTTGGCTTTGCCTTGATGCAACGCATCCAGCAAGTCATCCCGGTTTGCACCCAAGGTTTCCGCCGCGCTATACAAGTAAAGACCGTGGCCGGCTTCGTCTTGCACTTTGGCCAATAAAATTGCTTTGCGTTTGAGGCTAGGTGCCCGGGTGATCCAGTTTCCTTCTGGTAGCATGCCTACAATTTCGCTGTGTGCATGCTGGCTGATTTGGCGAATCAGCGTTTTGCGATAGGCATCTGGCATCCAATCCTTCGCTTCGATTTTTTGATCGGCGGCGATGTACGCTTCAAAGCGTGCGTTCAGGTCCATGGCTTGAGTCATTTCGAGCAATATTGTTACAAAGATAACAATCGGGGCGCCCAATGGTTTTAAGCTCGTAAACTCTTCTATTTTTGTACCATGAATCAATTCCATACACTTCGAGTAAAGAACGTTCGAAGGGAAACCCAAGACTGCGTGTCCATTGCGTTTGAGCCTGAAAATTCGGAGATGTCAGCCTTTGAATTTAGCGCTGGCCAGTATTTGACATTGAAAGCGACCATTGAAGGAGAAGAGGTGCGCAGGAGTTATTCTTTGTGCAGTGCTCCTAGTGATGGAGAGTTGCGTGTCGCGGTCAAGCGTGTTGAGCAAGGAAAATTCAGCACTTGGGCGAACCAGGAACTTCAGGAAGGAGACACGCTTGAATCCATGTTGCCAAATGGAAAGTTTGTGCTTGATATTCAGCCCACATCTCAGCGAAAGTTTTTGGCCTTTGCAGCGGGTTCAGGCATTACACCTGTTTTGAGCCAAATTCAAGAAGTGTTGCGAAAAGAGCCGGGGTCTGAGTTCACACTGTTTTATGTGAATCGCGAGACGAATTCCATCATTTTTCGAGAGAAGTTGCAGGAGTTGAAGGATGAATATTTGAATCGATTTCGTCTGTTCAATATCATGACTCGTGAACCTCAGGACATTGCACTTTTCAATGGCCGATTGGACCAAGCCAAGTGCGCCGCAATTCTTTCAAGCCAATGGGTGGATGCTACAGAAATGGATGCTGCGTTTCTGTGCGGGCCTGAGGACATGATTTGGGGGTGCAAAGCAGCTTTGGAAGAAGCGGGGATGGCGTCTGAGAAAGTTAAATTCGAGCTTTTCACTTCCAGCACTGCCAAAACAGAAACGGCGCCAAAAGAATCCGTTTCGCCTGCTGTGGGCGCAGCATCTGAGGGGAACCAATTGTCCATCGTATTGGATGGCATTACGACGGTCGTTCAAGTTCCTGAGAGCAAATCCATCATTGATGCTGCTTTGGATGCTGGGCTTGATGCACCATATAGTTGCCTCGGTGGAGTTTGCTGCACTTGCAGAGCTAAAATGACCAAGGGCACAGCAGAGATGGATGTGAATTATGCACTCGAGGCGTCCGAAACGGAAGCTGGTTTTGTTTTGACGTGTCAAGCCAAGTTAAAAGGTGACGGTCCGTTTGAAGTGGACTATGATCAGCAATGATTTGATTGAGCCAGCTGAACTGTTTTCAAGTTTCACGTTCAGAGAGTTCGAGCCAGCGGAACTCAGAGGTTTCCAGTTTTTCGGTAACCACTTTTAATTCGTCTCCTAAACGTGTCAGTTCCTCGTGCTCAACGGTGCTATAAAGTGAGCTTGTCAACTCCTCTTTGCGTTTCTCAAGCATTTCCAGGTCTTTTTCAAGTTGCTCCAATTCAAACTTTTCTTTGAAAGAAAGCCGCTTGGTGTAATCATTCTTTGGAGCTGTTTTGACATTCGCTTCGCTATCGGTGGCTGTTGAAATTGCCGATGCTGATTTTGATGTGCGCTGCTGAACTTGACGTTCTGCGATTTCAATGCGGTATTGAGAGTAATTTCCTGGGAAATCTTGAATAGCGCCAGGTTCGCCAAGTTCCGATCCGAGCACCCAGATGTGTTCGACCAAACGATCCATGAAGTAGCGATCGTGGCTCACGATGATAAGGCAGCCCGGGAAGTCAAGAAGAAATTCCTCCAAGACCTGCAGGCTGTATATGTCAAGGTCATTGGTGGGTTCATCTAGAATCAAGAAATTGGGATTGGCCATCAAAACCTGAAGCAGATGCAAGCGTTTTTTCTCTCCCCCGCTAAGCAATGAAATGAATTGATGGTGAGTTGATCGTGGAAAAAGGAACCGCTCCAGTAGCTGCGATGCAGTGATCTTATGTCCTCCTTGAAGTTGCATGAATTCGGCGATTTCATAAATCGCTTCGATGACCCGCATACCTTCTGGAAACTGAGCTCCTGATTGGTGATAATGACCGAAAACAACTGTTTCACCAACCACGACTTTTCCGGTCTTGGGGTCTGCTTGCTGGGTGATCAATTCCAACAAGGACGATTTTCCTGAACCATTGGCCCCAACGATTCCGATGCGCTCAAACCGCTTAAAGTGATGGGTGAGGCTGCTGAAAAGTGTTCGGTCTCCAAATCCCTGACTCACCTTGTGCAATTCGACAATCTTGCCACCAAGTCGGTGGGGATTGAGTTTGATGCTCATCGGATCTTCTTCCAATCGAATGCGCGCCTGTTTCTTGATTTCATAAAACCGATCAATTCGGGCTTTTGATTTCCCAGTGCGAGCAGATGGGGTCGAACGCATCCATGCCAACTCCCTTTTGAATGAACCACGGGCGCGTTCTCGATTGACCAGAGCAATTTCTTGGCGCTCTTCACGCTTCTCGAGGTAGTAGCTGTAATTGCCCTTGTAGCGATAGAGCGATTCAGCATCCAACTCGAGGATTGTGTTGCAGACATTTTCTAAGAAGTAACGATCATGCGTGATCATTAGCAAAGTCATTTTGGATCGGGCTAAGTATTTTTCGAGCCATTGGATCATGTCCAAGTCAAGGTGGTTGGTTGGCTCGTCAAGGAACAATAGATCGGGCTCTTCAATCAGTACTTTGGCCAAGGCAACCCTCCGTCGTTCACCACCGCTGAGAGAACCCATCGTTCGGGTTAAATCATGCAGGTTTAGCTTTCCGAGTATTTCTTTGCCCCGGGCCTCGAAGTCCCAGGCTTGCGACCGGTCCATGTTGTCATAGGCCAATTGAGCCGCAGTGGCATCGTCGGGATTTCGCAATGCAATCGTGTACGCATGCAAGGCTTGGACGGCGTCGAGATCTCCTGAATAGAGGTTGTCAAGAATGCTCTCTGATTTTTGATAGGGAGGTTCTTGTTGGAGAATGCACCACCGGACCTCTCCACCCATGCTTACGCGGCCTTCATCGTAAGGTTCCAACTCACAAATGCAATGCAGAAGGGTGCTTTTTCCGCTGCCATTTCGGGCTACAAGTGCAGTTTTCTGTCCTTGTGAAAGTCCAAAGGTGATTCCTTCAAACAAGAGCCTTTCGCCGAAGCGTTTGCTGAGGTTCTCAACAGATAAAATGTTTGTGGCAGCCATGGATGCGAAAGTACTGCGGACCGGGACGAATATTACCGCCATTCACATTGTAAATTGCTCCGTGAAATGGACCGAATCAACTTGGGATGAATGGGATGCTCCAACCATGTTTGCCGCTCTGCGCCTGCGCGCTGATGTTTTTGTGGTTGAACAAGATTGTGTGTACCCAGATTTAGATGACAAAGACGTTCAGTCAATCCATTTGGTCGCTATGGCGGAAAACGCCCAACCAGGTCAACCTGCGATGGCTACAGCGCGAATGGTTCCGCCGGGAGTGTCTTATGCTGAGCCTAGCATTGGTCGGGTGGTGTCAGCGCAAAGTGAGCGTGGCGGGGGACTTGGGCGTGAGCTCATGGAACGAGCCATTCGCATTTGCCAGCGGAGATGGCCTCGTCAGGCCATTCGAATATCTGCACAGCAATATTTGATTCGATTCTACGAAGAATTGGGCTTTGCCTGCGCTGGCGAAGGTTACTTGGAGGATGGAATTCCTCACATTGAGATGGTTCGGCAGGCAGAGAACGTGGGTTTTTGGATAGAAAGGCACGCTGCGGTCGTTGCGCAATTTGGTGAGGCTTTAGCTGCTGTGCCAGCAGATCAAAAAAAGGGAAATTCAGAGCATTGGGGCGCCGCTGAGGTAATTCAACATCTGCAGCTTTCTGAGCATGGATTGCGAACTTATTTGGCGAAGAAGTCCAACGCGCAATGGAGTGTCTTGCCGCAAACCGATTTGGATTCAGATCGGGCAGGAATGAAGATAATCGGTGCGTTGAAGTCAAATCGGCGTTGGGAAGATCCCACCAGAGGTGCGATATCACCGAATTCCAATGTCAACGATGCAGATGAAGCCTGGGCAAATTGGATTGAGACTCACGATTCGATGTGGGATTCAATGGAGGAGATGTTTCGTGATTCGGGTTGGTGGACAGTCAAGTTATTTCGTCACCCATTGGCCGGATACCTGTCACTATCCGATACTTTTGCCTTCGCAAGTGCGCACATTGAACACCACATCAAACAGCTGGAGCGACTCCATGCCTAAGTCAATCATATGATTTCTGTTGTCATTCCATGCCTGAACGAGGCACAGTACATCGATTCTGCGTTGCAAAGTCTCCTAGATCAGATGGACCCAGGAGAGGGCTGGGAGGTGATTGTAGCCGATGGCAGGAGCGATGATGGTACGCGTGAGAGACTCAATCATTGGCAGGATACGCATGCACAATTCAGGTGGGTTGACAATCCGCAGCGCACCACTCCCCGGGCCTTGAACGCTGGCATAGAAGCTTCAAAAGGGGAGACCATCATCATTCTTGGGGCTCATGCGCAAGTCGACAACGATTTTTTGCTGCGGAATGCAGAATTGCTCAAAGCACATCCAGAATCAGGTTGCGTGGGTGGCGTTGTAGAGCAAGTGCATGGATCCGATCGGTCCCGTCAAATTGGAGCAGCGATGAGCACGCCATTCGGGGTTGGAGACGCGCGTTTTCGCATCGGGGGCATTGCTGGTCATGTCGATACGGTGGCTTTTGGAGCTTATCGTAGGGAGGTTCTCGATGAAATTGGTTGGTTTGACGAGGCACTCGTTCGCAATCAAGACGACGAATTGAATTATCGTCTGTTGCAGTCAGGATGGCGTATTTGGTTTGATCCGCGCATCCGCAGCCGATACCATGTGCGCTCCACTTATGAGAAACTACTCAAACAGTATCACCAATACGGGTACTGGAAGGTATTTGTCAATCGCAAGCACGGCACGATCACGACGTGGCGTCAAACCATCCCTGCTATTTTCTTAGCCACGCTTGGGTTGTCAGGACTTTGTTGGATCCTGGAATTAGCGGGGATTTGGAGCCACATTTGGGATGGGTTTGGGGCTTCCATTTTCATGAGCGCAGCACTGTTATGGGCGATTGCTGGTTTGGGATCGGCAATCTCAGCATCTCAATCAGTGCGTGATGTATCCGGTATTCTGCGTGCATATGGCATGATTCATTTTGGATACGGATGGGGATACTGGCGCGGTATTTTGAGGTTTCTGATTTTACGATCCAAGCCTCAGGAGCACGCTGTAAAGCTCACACGATGAGCCAGGAAGTTCAGAAATTGTTGGCTTGGATGCCAGTGTTGACCGCGTTTTTAATTCCCATACATCCGCGTTTCAGTTCTTTCACACTCGCGCTTTGGGCAGTTGTTTCATTGGTGTACTTTATCGCTACCTTAACCAATGTAGATCAGCGAATTAGAGCTACTAGGTTAACTTTATTGTTTAAGATTTTAGCAGGTGCTTCCTTCGTTTATTTCTGTGCCATTTGTTTAGGGATGTTGTGGACCGAAAATCAAGCCGAAGGTTGGTTTGCCTTGGAGGTTAAATTCAGTTTCCTCCTGCTTCCTTTATTGTTTTGGCAAGCCAATTCCGTTTTGAATGATGACTGGAAAAATCAAACGAAGCGAGCGTTTCAATGGGGGCTGTTGGTATACTTGGTTTGGCGCTTTTTTCAGGCATCTTGGATGGGAGATTGGTCATTGCTCCGTTATGATGGTTTTGCGGGTCCTTTTCACCCTTCATACATGGCCTTGTACTTGTTGACAGGGATTCTATTGAGTTCCAGTCGCGATGCATTGGGTAGGGTATTGCTACTTGTTGCAGGATTCTCAATAGGGTTGCTAGCGTCGAAGGCGGGTTGGGGAATTGGAGCTCTTATCATTGCCATTGAGGCTGCTCGGAGATCAAGGGCTGCATCGAAGGACTTCCGTTGGCTGACTGGCTCATTTGCATGCTTGGTGATCGGAGCAATTTGGGCTGATGGAGGAAGAATGCAAGAATTTCAGTCTTATTTGGGGCGGAGTCCTTCTGTTTCTGTTCAGACGAGTGATGGTGCGCTCAATGTGAGCGCTAGTGATGAAGCAGTCGCAGTGAAAACCGGATCGACAGGCGGCAGGATGCAAGCTTGGAGAGCATCAGTGCAGTTGCTCGAAAAACACCCATTTGGCGTTGGCACCGGTGATATGACCTCAACCCTCGCAGCGGTTTATGAGCGCGAAGGCTCGCTTTATGCCAAAAAGAAAAACATGAATCCTCACAGCATTTGGCTTCAGGCAGGTGTCCGCCTGGGCTGGCTGGCAATGTTGGGCATGTTGGTGCTCTTTGGTTTTTTTACTTGGAAAGCCATTCATCTTGGAGCCTTCCAAATAGCAATTTGGACGTTGGTCATTGCATTGAATGGCACTGTCGAAAGCCTATTTGAATTGCAACAAGGGGTTGTGGCCATTTTATTTTTGGGTCTTCTGTTCAGTTCAGAGACAACCAAAGAGGTATAATTGAAGCGATTACGAGGCTGTGCCGGAGTGCGCTGCAGGCCTGCTGATTCGAGCTGACCGGTTCTTGATGGATGCAGCCACAAACGAAATGAACAGTGGATGAGGTGCTTCCACAGTGCTGGCGTATTCAGGGTGAAACTGTGAGGCTACAAACCACGGATGCTCTGGAATCTCTACCATTTCGACCAATCCTGAATTGGGGTTGCGCCCTGAGGCGATCATTCCATTGGATTCAAATTGTGACAAGTAAAGATCATTGAATTCATACCGGTGACGATGACGCTCTTCGATGCGATCATTTCCGTACGCCTCTTTCGCTTTGGTGCCCGGAAGTAATTCGCAGGGATACGCTCCTAGTCTCATCGTCCCCCCCATGTTTTGAATGCTTTTCTGCTCTGCCATTAAATCAATCACAGGATGTGGGGTGTACTCCTTGATTTCCGTTGAATGGGCGTCTTCCAAAAGCAAAACATTGCGCGCAAATTCAATGACAGCACATTGCATACCAAGGCAGATTCCGAAAAATGGAACCTGGCGTTCCCGCGCATAGGTGATGGTTTCGATTTTGCCATCTATGCCACGCGATCCAAATCCGGGTGCAACCAAAATGCCATCGAGTCTTTCAAGCACTTCATGGGCATTTTTGGCCATGATGGTTTCGCTATGGATCCATTCGATTTCGACCTTGGCTTCCAATTTTGCGCCTGCATGTATCAAGGATTCCGCAATGGACTTGTAGCTGTCTTTTAACTCAACATATTTCCCAACAAGTCCAATTTTAACGGTGGATTTGGGGTTCTTGTGATGATCTAGGAATTGTTTCCAGGTCGTCAAATCGGGCTCTGTATCTTCAAATGACATTCCCAGCTTTTGCAGCACCACCTCGTCGAATTTTTCCGATTGCATGAGCAACGGCACATCGTAGATGGTTTCAGCATCAATGCTTTCGATGACAGCATTCGGAGCTACGTTGCAAAAACGAGCAACTTTGCTTCGGATCGCGTCTGACAATTTGTGCTCGGTTCTGCAAACAAGAATGTCAGGCTGCACACCGAATTCAAGCAATTGCTTGACCGAATGCTGTGTGGGCTTCGTCTTCAATTCTCCCGCCGCTGCTAGGTAAGGAATGAGCGTAAGATGCACCACCAATGTTTCTTCTGGGCATTCCCATTTCATCTGCCGCACAGCTTCGATATAGGGGAGGGACTCAATGTCGCCAACCGTGCCACCAATCTCTGTGATCACGAAGTCGTAATTCGATTCTGCGCCAAGAATCTGCACGCATCTTTTGATTTCATCCGTGATGTGCGGAATGATTTGGACGGTGCGACCGAGGTATTCTCCCCGTCTTTCCTTGTCGATGACAGACTGGTAAATGCGACCTGTAGTAATGTTGTTGGCTTGGCTTGTTCGAACGTTCAAGAAACGCTCGTAGTGACCCAAATCAAGATCGGTTTCGGCTCCATCTACGGTGACAAAGCATTCGCCGTGTTCATAAGGATTGAGCGTGCCGGGATCTACATTGATGTATGGATCCAGTTTTTGAATGGTGACAGAATAGCCTCGTGCTTGCAGGAGTTTGGCCAGCGACGCGCTCACAATCCCTTTGCCTAAACTTGAGCTCACTCCTCCAGTGACGAAAATATAACGGCTGTTTCTCACGGGCACCGGCGTAGCTGGGTTCGTGGAGTTTGTTTTGGAATCTGAAGGAGTAGGAGACATGCCCGTAACTAAATAATGGATACGGGATTCAAAGTTAGTTCCAAACTGCGCCGAGAACACCTGTTGTGAACATCTTTTCAAGAACTTTGCTACCAAGCCAGCGGCAGAGCTTCTGTAAACCACGTCGCCAAATTTCCAGAGAAATTGTCAGTCCAGATTTTTGGTCAATTCATCGATCACTTTGAACCCACTGAACAGTTCTTGGCCAATGATTCGAAAGAGTGTGTAAGAAGGGATCGCCAGAACCATGCCTGCGGCTCCTGCAAGATTTCCAGCGATGCTAATGACGATGAAGATTTCGAGCGGATGTGCGTGGACTCGATTGGCAAAAACAACGGGCTGTGTGAAGAAATTGTCAACGAGTTGGGCAATGGCAAAAACGCCCAAGCTCCCTAGCAAAATACCGCTGGTATCGGATGCACCAGAGAGCGCGGATGTGGCAATCAAAACCAGGCCTAGCCCCGTGCCTGCCATTGGCCCGATGTAGGGAATCAAATTGAAAATTCCGGCCATAAAGCCAATGAGGAAGGCATTTGGAGCTCCGATGATGCTCAGACCCAAAGAGACAATGGTGGTAATGATGGTTACTTGGACAACAAGACCACCAAAATATCGGGTCAACAAGGCGCTTGTTCGATCGATGATTGAGTTGATTTTAGGCACGAGTTTATCAGGAGTAATTGCCTCGATAATGTTGCGAAAAAGAGCGCCATCCTTGAGGAAGAAAAAAGTCATAAACAGGATGGAAAACACGGCCACGAATCCGTCTCCCAAGCCTTGGAGAAAGGCACCGAAAAAGCTGCCTATTCCGTCAATTTGCACAAACCCTTGGATTTGTTCCAAGAGGAATGCGCTGTTCTGTTGACCATCGCCGCTCAAATTCAACCAGTTGAGGTTGTGATCAATCCAAGAGAACGTTTCGTTTGCCATGCGTTCAACGCCGATGTCATTCATTCCTTGCACAGCGCGCGCTTGCTCTGCAAAAAGTGGTGCGAAAAGTTGTGTCAAACTGATGGTGAGACTGAGCATCACAGCAAGGGTGAGGGCGGCTCCAATCGAGGAAGGAAACTTTCTGCCTCGAATGCTGATTCGCTGCAACATCAAAACCATCGGGCGTCCCACAAAGCTGAGCGCAACTGAAATGAGCAGATAGCCGACGAGTTCACTAAATCTCCAAATGGCATAGCCGAGAATGGCAAAGCCAATCAGACCAATGATTGAATTTGTTGACGGCTTGAAACGCATGGTGCTTGGGTGTGTGGATGAGCGAGCAAAATACATCAACAATGGCCATGCGGCTCCGTTCTGTCAAAAATCAAAATAAGCTATTGTTTAGGCAAGATTAAAAAATTATTTTTGCGACAATGAACAGCACAGGTTCCATTAGCCAAGAAAATTACCTGAAGGCCATTTTCAAATTGCAGAATGAGCACGGTATAGCCTCCAATCAGGCGATAGCAGAGAAGCTTGCTGCAACGCCAGCAGCTGTGACCGGCATGTTGCGTAAATTGACTGAGTTGGAATGGGTTGAGCACACAGCCTATCAAGGGGCAGTCTTGACTCCAAAAGGGAAACAAATTGCAACATCAACCATTCGTAAGCACCGATTGTGGGAGGTTTTTCTGGTCGAGAAATTGCAATTTAAATGGGATGCTGTCCATCAATGGGCAGAAGAATTGGAGCACATTGGTGATGCCGATTTTACAGAACGCTTGGATGCATTTCTCGGATGCCCAGCCACGGATCCACACGGTGATCCAATACCGGATGCCAATGGGGATTGGGCAGGAAATGAGCGGGTGATTTTAGCGGATGTTTTGGCCTGCAATCAAGAGTTCACAGTCCGCGGAGTCTCGAACAGTGCTTCTGATTTTTTGCGTCACTTGGATGCATTGAACATTCAATTGGGAAAACAATTTTCTGTGGTCGAGCACTTTCCATTCGACGGCAGCTGGGAGTGGAAAGATGAGTCGGGAGTGAATGTCCGGGTTTCAAGGGAAGTGGCGAGTCAGTTGTTGGTGGAACTGAACAGGCCTCAAATGTCTTCAAAAAGTCAGTAAGTCATGAAGGAGATTGTAGCATTCATGTCTGACCGAGGAGCCTTAGAAGCTGCTCTTTTGGCAACATTTTTTACCTGGTTTATGACAGCTGCAGGTGCTTCTTTGGTGTTGTTTTTCAAGGACATGCACCGCAAGTGGTTTGATAGTATGCTGGGCTTCACAGGCGGCGTGATGGTGGCAGCGAGTTTTTGGTCGTTGCTTTCGCCCGCAATCGAAATGACTGCAGGGGAAGGTTTTGCAAAAGTTGTTCCTGCATCCATTGGATTTGGACTTGGTGCTCTTTTCATTTTTGCTTTGGATAAATTTACTCCTCACCTGCACATTAATTTCAAACAAGACGAAGCAGAGGGGCCTGCGACTGACTGGCATCGATCGACGCTTCTCGTTTTGGCCATTACGCTTCATAACATTCCCGAAGGACTTGCCGTGGGCGTGTTGTTTGGAGCTGCAGCATTGGGATTGGACGGCGCTTCTGTTGGCGCTGCTGTCGCTTTGGCCATTGGAATTGGAATTCAGAATTTCCCGGAAGGCCTCGCTGTGAGCATGCCGCTTCGCCGTCAAGGCGTCAGTGCGGGTCGATCCGTGTGGTTTGGTCAATTGTCTGCAGTCGTTGAACCTGTCGCTGCTGCTATCGGTGCGATAGCTGTGATGCAAATGCAAGTGATTTTACCTTATGCCTTGGCGTTTGCAGCGGGCGCTATGATCTATGTGGTCGTAGAAGAGGTAATTCCAGAAACCCAACGCGATAAATACACCGATTTTGCCACCTTGGGCTTCATTGGAGGCTTTTTGGTGATGATGTCGTTGGATGTTGGCTTGGGCTAGCGCTGCAGCGAGAGTCTTTGTTTGCTAAGAGGGGTCAAACGGCTTGTACGCTCCCTTCAGAACTCAGTCCAGCCAGCTGGGGGTGACTTTGCTAAACCACCCGGAACTCATCATGAGCAGCACGCTGTCAGCTTTCTGTTGAGCATCCAAGAAGACTTGCAAATCCGCTTTCGAGTCAATGATTCGCAGGCGATTTGAATTGCCAAAGCATTCTGCGATGAACGCTGAATCAAGTTCAGGTAATTTTTTATGCTTGAGCACTTCTGGGTCATAATACACAATCTGCTCATCCGCTCGTTCCAAAGCTTTTCGATACGTGGGTAGGAAGGCTCGGTTCAGGCTGGAAAATGTGTGCAGTTCAAACACAGCCGTGAGATGACGATTGGGAAAGGCATCTTTCACCCCGGCGGTTGTTGCTCGAAGTTTGGACGGAGCATGAGCAAAATCTCTAAATGCGATGAAATTTTGAGTTTCCAGCAACAACTCCAATCGCCTCGCTGCCCCTGTGAAGTTGATCATCGCCGAGTCGAAGTCAGATGCAGAAATTCCTACAGTTGCAGCCAAAGCGCGGGCGCCTGCTAAGTTTTGCATGTTGTGTGTCCCAATGAGAGGCGTGCGTGATGTTTTGCCATCAGCCCAGCTCACCATGCTGGTACCGTCCGTTTCGAGCGCGGAAACAGGGGTGTTGTATGGTATGAAAGTGAGGTCACTGCGCTTCGTCCGTCTTATCACGGCAGCCAAGTGTGGGTCTTCTTCGCACCAAACAACAGATGCGTTTGGCGCCAAGGTTTCCAGGTACGTATCAAATTGTTTTATATAGTCTTCTTCTGTTGGGAAAACGTTGATGTGATCCCATGCAATTCCTGTGAGC
This sequence comes from uncultured Flavobacteriales bacterium, assembly GCA_905479395.1. Lineage (GTDB taxonomy): Bacteria > Bacteroidota > Bacteroidia > Flavobacteriales_D > Sanyastnellaceae > UA16. Next base: position 3,054 of record CAJQMI010000064.1, on the reverse strand, counting down.
AAAGTGAAATGGGCCTGGTACCAAAAAAACTTAGGCCTACGGTCAATGGGAGAACTGAGGTATTCGTCGCCTTCAAAAACGGCGGTCTGCACCCGTGGGTCAAGATGCACCATGCGGTCAAATCCTTCCAGTTGCGCTCCTACCATGAAATTCACAGGCGATTTTATGGCCTTAAACGCATGCAAGAGCATTGAGGTAATGGTTGTTTTTCCATGGGATCCGCCTACTACAATGCGGCGGTCTTTTTCAACGGCACTGAAGAGGAACTCAGGATATGATTGAATTTTCACACCCACCCTTTGAGCTTGGAGCAATTCAGGATTGTCCTGCCTCGCATGCATTCCTAGGATGACACAATCTAAATTTTCATTGATTTGCTCGGGATGCCAGCCCTCACTTCGGGGCAACAATCCTGCCTCCCGCAAGCGACTTCTCGATGGTTCCAAAATTTGGTCATCCGATCCGCTGACTTGATGTCCAGCGTCAGCCAAGGCCAACGCCAAATTGTGCATCGCACTTCCTCCAATGGCAATGAAATGTATTCGCATGGTGCAATTTCTTCAAATAAACCTCTTAGGGAAGGGATTGCGCATATTGATGCCAACAGCTTAGCTTTGACATCATGAGCGGCAAACGGTCTTTTTTGGAAGGATGGCTGGCATTTTGGGCAAGCTTTCGATACATGAGGCAACGTGGCATGAAGGGGTGGATTCTTGTTTTTTCGTTGACGACGGTGCTCGGATGGTGCGGCATAGCATTTGCTTGGTGGTATTCCTTGACCCACTTGCGTGATATCATTTTGGAATCACCGTCGCTAGGCACCATGAATTCCTCAGCAATTGATGCGGATGCTTTTACCTGGTCAGGCATCAGAGAATTGTCGAGGATTGTATTTTCTCAAGGACTGGCCTCATTGATTCAAATTCTTTTTGCTGTTGCCGGTGTGTTCCTGAATCTAAAAATCACGAAGTTTTTGGTGTTGGCGATTTTAGGACCACTGATTGCGATGCTTTCAGAACGAGCTTCATCTGGCGGAAAGGAAAGTCAGCCGTCAAGCTGGAATTGGGGGGGATTTCTTCATGGATTTGTTCGAGGAGCAAAGTCAGCTCTTTTAATGTTTTTGGTCGAAATCGGTTTGGGTATGATCATTGGCTTAGGAAGTTTTTTAGTCTCAATGTTGCTGCCTTTTTTGGCGCCATTTCTTCTGGTTTTGGTGCCGTTAGCATTTGGGGTTCTGGGGTCTTGGTTTTATGGCGCTGCCATGTTTGATTGCATCTGGGAACGCCGTGGATTGGGCAGCAGAGCTGGTTTGAAAGCGTCTAGGGAACTCGGGAGTGCAGTGGTGGGACTCGGGTTTCCGCTCTATATTTTTATGACCATCCCATTTCTTGCTTTTCCATTGGGACTCATTCTGGGGCCTGTAGGAGGCGCTGTTGGTGCGGTATTGCTTGATGAGTCAGAACCGAATGGTTAACTTTCGACTATCGCGTCCATATTTCGATAAAAAGAGCTGCTGTGCGCGTCACAGTTTGTTTGAATAAAAACCATCACGATGTACAATTTTATAAAGAGTGTTTCACTGATTTTTTCGTTTTTTTTAGTCAGTGAATCAAGTGCTCAATCTTGCATTGATAGCACGCTCATTGACCCTGAAGTAATGTGCAGTACACTTTGGGAGCCTGTTTGCGGATGCAACGGTGTGACATACTCAAATGATTGTGTTGCAACCTTTGCCGGTGGCGTGGTCTCTTTCGTCAACGGGGAGTGTACAGGACTCAACGGAGACTGCATCGACCTTGGAAATGTTGATTTTGGAGCATGTGATATGGCTATGGGCGTGGCGTTGATCGGTGGATCGTGCCAGTTCACGTCCGGTTGTGGCTGGGAAGTTGACGGTGAAGATTACCAACCTTATTTCTTTGAGTCCATTGATTTGTGTGAGATTGCGTGTGATGTGGGTTCAGGCTACGCAGCATTTCAAGATGAATTGGAGATTTTGCAAGTTTTTCCAAATCCATCAGAAGGTGTTGTTTCTGTTTTGGGTATGACGGTCGATATGGAATGGAAGGTGTACTCTTCAATTGGCGAGTTTCACTGTTCGAGACGCGGACCATGCCTGCAATTGGAATTGCCTCGTGGCGTTTGGGTCATTGCACTTGAAAATGGTGAAATACAGCGTTTTGTTGTCCGATAACAGGGGGAAACGGATCGATGAATCAAAGTTTTTGCACCGCATTGTTGGTGCGAGGTTTTCCACTTCTGTTGAAAAGTTCGGTGTTTTTTTTATCGATATACGTAGCTTTTTCATAGCTAAATCACTATATTTATAGTCTCAAACTAACACTGATGAAGAATCTCACTTCTTTTCTTGGGCGGATTTTGCCCTTTGCTATTGTATGCAGCCTTTCGATTACTACCGCCCTGGCCCAGCAGGCGCAAGTGCGAATTGTTCGAGCGGACATCAATGGAAACCAGATCAATATGTACCTGGATCACGATTCTTTGCAGCGTTTCGTAAACCAGGCAGTTGGAGCAATGGATGCAGATGCGGACGGGAGTCTCTTGGAATGGTCAGATGTACTGACCAATAACAACAACCCTGAAATGAATGTCAATTTTAGCGGATACAGCGTATTCGGCATTGATAGTTTGACTTCCACGGGAGTGCTATTAGCAGATAGCCTCGTACTGAATAAGGATGCCGAAATCACAGGTAAATTGATTTTGGGAGATTCGTTGGCCGTAGCAGGAGCTGCTGCTTTGGATAGCACATTAAGCGTTGCAGGTTACACCCGAGTCAACGATTCCTTGTACGTTTTGAAAGCAGCCTTATTTGCTGCGGATGTTAGTGTAGGCGATAGTCTGTTGGTTACTGGCGCAGCGGCTTTGGATAGCACGCTTGCTGTCACAGGTATTACAACATTGAGTGACAGTTTGGTTGTTGCTGGCAACTCGGATTTGACCGGAACGTTGGATGTAACGGGCGAGACCACGATCACCGGCGAACTTCACGCGAGTGACAGTTTGGTTGTTGCTGGCAATGCGGATTTGAAC